>JAALKB010000029.1:0-1876 GCA_011088265.1 Gammaproteobacteria bacterium | reverse complement strand
CAGCAACGATAATGTCACCGGGATTGATGTATTGCCCCGCGACAACAACGGGTATGTTGACGCAGCCCAATGTATTTTTCACGGTTCCTTTGGAGGAAATTGATCTGGACCAAACGGGGAAATCCATGTTCAGGAGATCTGCCACATCCCTTACACCGGTATCCGTCACTAATCCACGCACTCCCCTTGCCTTGGCAGATGTTGCCAATAAATCACCAAACATACCATCCGTGTTTTCCGTTGTGCAGGCGACTAACAAGATGTCTCCGGGTTGACAGAGTTCAATGGCAACGTGAATCATCCAATTGTCTCCAGGCTGGGTAAGTACGGTGATCGCGCTACCGGCGATTCGCCTACCCGGAAAGACAGGTCTCAGATAAGGTTGCATAAGACCGTCTCTACCCTGCGACTCATGGACGGTTGCAACCCCCAGCTGCCCAAGTTTAACGATGGTTTCTTCGGATGCGCGCTCGATATTTCTAACAGCAATTGGTTTCAATGATGTGCTCCTATAGATGAGGCCGTGATCGGTGAATCGGTAGTTGTAAATCTTCCACTCAGATCTATTTACAGGGTCCGGAATCACGGACAGTTTTAAACACTGTGTCTGTTTTCCGGAAAATACTGGACTCACATTCGTTTTGTTATGGATCCTGTTTTCTGAGTGTTCTCCAGGTGTTTTCTCAAAGCGGTAGGCCAATATAATTTTCTGCAAGGGCCATTTGCATCGCCTTTGAATTCGCAACATAGTCGATTTCCGCACCTTGAATTCTCTGGGAAAAAAGATCGTCATTCGGAAATTTGTGCAGTAATGAAGTCATATACCAGGAAAATCGTTCTGCCTTCCAGATTCGCTTCAGGCATCGGTCAGAATAGCTATCGATCAAGGATTCATTTTTTGAATTAAATACAGCCGATATCGCCTGAGCCAGGTAGTAGGCATCAGAGGCGGCGAGATTCAGTCCTTTAGCCCCAGTAGGAGGCACAATGTGGGCGGCGTCGCCGGCGAGGAATAATCGTTTATAGCGCATCGGTTCGGCCACATAACCACGTAAAGGAGCGATGCTTTTTTTCGATGGAGGGGCCCGTTTCAAGCGAGCCCGTAACGGATGAAGGTAGTCGCTCCAATAAACTTTCCCAGAAACGTTCATCTGGCCAGTTCTCCACCTTTTCTTCCAGAGAGCATTGAATATAGTAGCGACTTCGAGTGGCGGAGCGTTGGCTACATAAGGCAAATCCTTTTTCATGGGACACGTACATTAATTCCTTAAGTGGTCGGGTCTCACACAGCAATCCGAGCCAGCCAAATGGATAAACCCTTTCATACTCCCTCAAAACAGATTTCGGAATTGCCTGGCGACCCGGCCCATGGTAGCCGTCACAAGCGGCGATATAGTCGCAATGCACTTCAATATCCTGACCGTCTTTTGTATATTGCAATATCGGTTGGTCTGATTCGAGTCCGTGGATAGTGACGTTATTGGCTTCGTAAATAGGTGCATTGCCGCCTTGAGTAAGCGCCTCCATCAGGTCCCACGTAATTTCCGTCTGTCCATAGACAATAACAGACTGTCCGGTGAGGCCTTTAAGATCTATTCTGGAAATGGTTTCATTGCAGCATAAATCAAAACCATTATGGACCACCCCTTGAGTATCCAGCCGAGCGCTTACCCTGGCCTCACGCAGGATATTGGCCGTTCCCGATTCGATAACACCTGCGCGGATCCTCCCAAGCACATAGTCAGGACTACGTCGTTCGAGGACGAGGTTATCGATTCCCTAGAGATGCAATAGACGAGACAGTAATAATCCCGCCGGACCAGCGCCGATGATTCCACATTTTGTCGTCTTCGACGTCCATGTCATCGGCAATCAG
>JAALKB010000028.1 GCA_011088265.1 Gammaproteobacteria bacterium | reverse complement strand
CCCCCCCCCCCCCCCCCCCCGCGCCTTCGCGCCCCCCCCCCGCGCCCCCCCCCCCCCCCCCCCCTCACATCCCCCCGCCGCACGGAGGCACCTCTCAAGGAAAGCACTCAAACGCTTTCAGAAAGGCCATTATCGCTATCAATCTGTGCTGGACATGCACGGACTAAGGGAACGTGACGTTGCACCGGCTCTCGAGACTTTTTTGTCCGAAGCAATTGAATACAATTACCAGTGCATTCTTGTCATCTACGGAAAAGGTTTCCATTCAACCGACAGGAAAGGAGTCATTCGACCGGCGGCCATCTCCTGGATGAAAACACACCCTGATATCATCGCTTTTTGCTCTGCGCAACCCCAGGATGGCGGAACCGGGGCTGCCTATATTTTGCTAAGGGAGTAGCTACCGCTACTCTGGAGAATGCAACGGCTATGATTGCGACCATACTTCTGCAAAACCCACCGTTTCCTGATTGTTCAATCCGAGGATTTTCCTGAGCGGGAAACAGAATGATACTCTGGCTCAATCCAGCGATAGGTTAGACTTATTCGGCTTGAAATGGATTTAGTCGTTTTGGGTAGACTATGGTTCCAGCTACGTTGTGTTTCCCCACCCATCAAAAATAATGACCCATGTTCAAGGTGAATACTGACTGGTGGACAGTTCTTTTTATGTTTATGTTTAAAAACAAATCGTCGAGTCTGACCCAAACTAATGGATGCAATACAGGGATCTTCACCGAGCTCGGGTTCGTTATCGCTATGCCTGCCCATGCTGTCATGCCCATCCCGATAAAGATTTAGCAGTACGCTATTAAACGACTGATTTGTATAATTCTGCAATAATTGGCGGAGTTCAAATAGCTCATCAAACCAGGGCAAAGGATCGCAATATAGACCCGAATATCTATAGATCGCAGATTTATCGCCGTACCATGCAGATAATCGAGGAGAAGGAATATCCTTGCCGAATAACCGAATTATTGGTTGACTCCATTGGGCCTGCTCCCGTATTCGGGCAAAGTAATGATCCGCTCTGGACTTCTCTAAAAAGCGTTCGATGAGAACACATTGCCCACCAAGGAACTCCAGACGATTAGTTTCCGAATCCATTCAAATTTGAATAATTTTTCCTGGATTGAGAATATTGTTAGGATCAAACGCCTTTTTAATGAGCGCCATGGGTCTTATCGCACTTTCAAGTTCCTTTTTCAGAAAGTCAATCTTTCCATACCCGATACCGTGCTCTCCCGTGCAAGTGCCGTCCATATCAATTGCCCGCACTACCATTCGCTCATGCAGCTGGTTAGCTAACAGCACTTCATCAGGATTATCGTGATCCACCAAATAGATCAGGTGAAAATTACCGTCTCCAACATGACCTACCATGGGGGCCAATATTCCCGATTCGTCAAGATCAGCCCGGGTTTCATTGATGCATTCCGCTAGACGGGAAATCGGCACACAGACATCGGTTGACCAAATTTCGCCCTTTGGATGCAATAATTTACTCGCCCACGCCGCATCGTGACGGGCTCGCCACATTTGGGTTCTTTCTTCAGTATTCTTTGTCCATTTAAACTCGCCTCCACCGTTTTCAACCGAGATCTCCTGGGTCATTACTGTTTGTTCATCAACACTGGCACTTGACCCATGAAATTCCAGAAACAACGTCGGTGCCTCGGCAAACTCTGTTCCAGAATAGAGGTTAATCGCCTTCAACGTTAATGCATCCAACAGTTCTACCCTCGCAACAGGGATTCCGCACTGAATCATCTGCACCACAGTATTCACTGCCCCGTCTATAGTATCAAAATTGCAAACAGCTGCAGAAATCGACTCAGGAACCGGATGCAAACGAATAGTAAGTTCGGTAAAAATCCCCAGTGTCCCTTCAGAACCCACTAACAGGCGAGTTAGGTCATAGCCCGCTGCGGACTTTTTCGCCCGTTTCGCGGTACGCACCAAAGAACCGTCAGCCATTACCGCCTCGACATTGACGACATTTTCTCTCATGGTTCCATATCGAACCGCATTAGTCCCTGACGCCCGGGTTGCAGCCATCCCTCCCAAGCTAGCGTCTGCACCTGGATCGATGGGGAAAAATAAGCCAGTGTCTTTTAAATATTGGTTAAGCTGCCGCCGTGTTACCCCAGGCTGTAATACAACATCAAAATCCTCGGCGTTAATCTTGATAATTTTATTCATTAAAGCACTGTCGATGCATACACCACCTTTTAACGCCGCGAAATTTCCTTCCAATGACGTCCCAGCACCATAAGGAATAACAGGAGTATGGAATTCATTACAGATACGGACAATTTTCTGTACCTCTTCCCGGTCCAGAGGTTGAATAACAGCATGGGGAGGTTTTGGTGCATGAAAACACTCATCGTTACCATACCGCTCACACACAGACCTGGAAGTTATACATCGATCACCAAAGACTTCCCCCAGTTGTTTTAGCGTCTTTGAATAGTCGTACTTTGATTGAACTTCATTCATGTTTGTATTTGTTTTGATATTGCCGCATTCAATTCGGTTCGATCCATAAAATAGTGGCAAACCTCTTCTGCTCCTACTACCAATACAGGAATATATTCTCGAAAGCTGTCATACCAGGATGAATCATCCTCAATGTCCCTTTCTTCTATGGTAATTTGGTGGCGATCGCTACGGGCTTGAAGAAATTGCTCGAGTTCGCAGGCCATTTGTTCACATAAATGACAGCCATCTTTGCGATAAAAAATGATCCTGCAGTAGCTCATTCAATCATTAAGCTGGTAGATCAAACTCCTAATCCTCAGGAACATGGCCCAATGTAGAAACATCTGAAGACGATAACCGTAGAAACTCAGTCTCGTCCAGGACCTCCACACTCAATTGTTGTGCTTTATCCATCTTTGAACCTGCATCCTCACCCGCGATCAAGTAGTCAGTTTTACTCGAAACACTACTCGTGACTTTGGCTCCCAGAGACTTTAATAATGCTTTCGCATCCGATCTTGGCATGGATAAAGAGCCAGTCAGAACCACAGTTTTATTGCTAAAAATGCTTTCACCCATCTCGGTTATCTTTTCTACGGGCGGCCATGATACCCCCACTGCTAACAGTTTTTCGATCACTGCCTTATTATGAGGTTGCTCAAAAAAAGCCATCACACTAAGAGAAACCACCGGACCAATATCTGGGATATTAATCAACTGCTCCTCATCGGCACTCATAACGGCTGCAAGATCGCCAAGGTAAAGACTCAGGGTCTCAGCGGTAGTTTCTCCGACCAATGGGATACCAAGTGCGTAAAGAAATCTCGCCAACGTAGTTTGTTTACTCGCTTCCAACGCCTGAAACAAATTATTCGCTGATTTCTCCGCCATCCGTTCCATGGAACTAATTGTCTCAACGCTTAGAGAATACAGGTCTGCAACATCATCAATTAGCTTGTCGTCCACCAATTGATCCACCAGTTTATTTCCAAGCCCCTCGATATCCATGGCTTTTCGACTAGCGAAATGTTTAATGCTCTCTTTCTTTTGAGCACTACAAAATAATCCCCCACTACATCTCGCAATCACACCTCCCTCTTCAGAAACAACGGGTGATTCACAAACCGGACAGGTTTTTGGAAACACAAAATATCGCACATCATCGGGTCGTTGAGACAATACCACCGAAACAACTTCCGGGATCACATCCCCCGCCCGCCGAACAATGACATGATCGCCGATACGAATATCCAAACGGCTCATCTCCTGCTGATTATGCAGAGTCGCATTCGAAACAGTCACTCCTCCGACAAAAACAGGCTTCAGCCGCGCGACAGGCGTTATAGCACCGGTGCGTCCTACCTGAATTTCAATATTTTCAACGGTTGTTATTTCTTCCTCGGCAGGGAATTTGTGGGCTAATGCCCACCTCGGTGCCTTTGCAGTAAACCCAAGATCGTTTTGCCAATCCAGTCTGGAGACCTTATACACTACTCCGTCTATATCAAATGGCAAATCATCCCGTTGATCAAGAATGTGATTGTAATATTCAAGAGCTCCTTCAACGCCATCAACCAGCTTAGCCAGAGACGTTACTGGCAACCCTAAAGCACGAATCCATTCCAGCGACTCCCAATGAGTTGAGGGTATTTCCGCACCAATGACTTCACCCAAAGCATAACAATAGATATTCAGGGGACGAGCCTTAGTAATCGCAGGATCCAATTGACGAAGACTACCGGCTGCTGCGTTTCTCGGGTTTGCGAATAGTTTTTTCTCTTTTCGCCGCTGAATATTATTAAGTTTAGAGAAATTTTCTTTTGTCATGAAAACCTCTCCTCTAATCTCAACCACCTGCGGAACGCTATCTCCTTTTAGTTGAGTAGCCCCCCCTAATACCTTCCTCATATTCTGAGTGATATTCTCTCCAGTCTTACCATCTCCCCGAGTCGCTGCCTGCACCAACCAGCCATTTTCATATCTCAAACTGACCGCCAAACCATCAAGTTTCGGCTCCGCCACGTAACGAATCAGGGACTCATCCTGACCAACGCCCTCCTTTATTCTTCGATCAAAGCCTTCAAGCTCCTCTTTAGAAAAGCCGTTGGCCAGGGAACGCATGGGCTGCTGATGAACCACCTCGGAGAACGACCTCAGTGCATAACCACCTACTTTCTGGCTTGGCGAGTTCTGCGACAGATATTCGGGATAAGCTTCCTCTAGCGCCATTAAGGATTTCATCAATTTATCGTATACGCTATCCGGCACTTCCGGATCATCGAGCACATAATAACGATAATTGTGATATTCCAGTTGCTCTTTTAGCTCATTAATTTGGCGATAAACGGATGACACTGTAGATCAGAATATTTTGATTGCCTCGTCACTGCCCGGCTGAATACCAGCCTGTCCCATTTGGAAGGCTATGTCCTCGATAGATGCTCTAATCACATCCACTACCTCAGTGGATAAATCTTCACGTCCAGGGGTCGTCACCTCCCCTTTAACCCGCGACGCAAACGCTTTCGCCGTATCCACCATCTCTGCGAACACTGGGCCTGGCGATTGAATCTGCGGTGGTTTAATAAAAAAAGTTACGCCATGAATTGTCTGTTGGTCAATCTCATCAAAATTAAATTCTCCTGTATCACTCATGTTGGCCAGGCTATATAAACACACATTACGTCTACCAACAGGCTTATTGCGGACATAGTAATTCTGACGGCTTTTCTCCAAACCTATTTGGGTTGCACATCGCTTTATCACTGAGCCGTTAAAAACAGCAGACTCTTTCGGTTTTATGTTAACAATGAACACCGAATCAAAGTAACGGACAAAGGAATCGATGGCATTCGCCTGTTCCATGGCGCTCTCGATAGGGGCCATAAAAGAAAATCCCCTCCCTGTTTTCTCAGATAAATTGGAAACCAGTACAGAGAAGCGAGTCATTTCACTTTCGCTAATCGGGCCAAATCTATCCGCCAACTGAACGGTAACTACCAAATCTCCGAATCTTGCTTCTTCTGATTCAAGCTCCAGGTCGCACCAGACCTTATCAGGCAACCGAAGACCGTAGATATTACTTTTTTTGGTAACCGATGAAATGCTATCTCGATAAATGCCCAATACCGACTCTCGACCAACATCTCTCTCCCCGGAGATTTTTACCCAATAGTCGATCTGGCTAATTTTTTCAAACCCCTCGGGTGCCCGGTATCCAAACTCGCTAATTATCTCCTCGCTATTAAATTCGGTGGATAAATCAGTGGATGTGTCGTCCTGTGTATCCATCGCACTGTTCCCGGAATCCTTCTCCCTAACGATCGTGGAAAGAGCGACATCGCTTCGATACGTCTCGTCTTCATAAAGTTTATGATCACCAAAAGGATCTTTTGGGAAAGAGGTATCCCTATTTCCTTTACGGTTTCCAATAGGTTGAGTGTTTTCATTAACCGGGTTCCATCCATCCATCACTCCTTCTCTTAACTGAATCCGGTTATTTTCAGCTAAAGGAGGTGTCATTGGCATACTCAGCTCACCATCCGCACTCCCTATCACTCTTCTGGTTACCGACCCCCGATAAGCGCTTAATCCACCATGATCCTTATCGGTAGCATCAAAATCCTCCGATAGAAAATCATGCTCTCCAGGTAATCCACGGCCATTACCCCGCCGATGTTTTAGTCCTTGTTGTGATCCATGCCGTTGTGATCCATCTCCTTCGCTTTTTCTGCCGTCCAGCAAAGGTCTGGACTTTTCATGTCGACTGGACATGAAATAAATGCCGATTACGACGATTATTCCAAGAAAAATTAATGCGTTTTGCAGACTCACAATTTTTTATTCTTCAGTTCATAACTCAGTAGATAATCTGAACATCTCTTGGAACCACATTACTGACTCGCCATATCTATGGCTTGCTCTATATCCACCGAGACCATTCGTGAAACGCCCGGCTCTACCATTGTAACACCAACCAGAACCTTAGCTGCTTCCATTGTGATTTTGTTGTGGGTAATTACTATTATTTGACTAATTTCGGAAAGCGCTTTTAACGTATTACAATAACGATCAACGTTTGCATCATCCAGGGGCGCGTCCACCTCGTCCAGCATACAAAAAGGTGCGGGATTTAGTTTGAATAACGCAAACAACAGCGCTACGGCTGTTAGTGCTTTTTCTCCTCCGGAAAGCAGATGAATCGTACTGTTTCTTTTACCCGGGGGACGAGCAATAACTGACACCCCTGCGGTCAGTAAATCATCGCTTGTTAGTTGCAATTCAGCACGACCACCGCCAAATAGTCGTGGGAAAAATTCGTTAAAACCTGTATTCAATAACTCAAATGTCTCTTTAAATTTCGCCCGGGTCTCTTTATCAATTTTCCTAATCACACTTTCCAGAGTATCCAGAGCTTCGACCAGATCAGCATGCTGCCTATCCAGATATTCCTTGCGCTGATTTTCCTCATTAAATTCATCAATCGCCACCAGATTAACGGGACCAATACGATGAATTTTACCTTCAATAGTACTTAAACGGTCTTGCCATATGTGAGCGTTTCCGTCCTCAGGAATCGATTGGGCCACTTCGTTCTCATCATACCCCTGTGCAACCAACGCTTCGTTTTGAGTCTCCTTTCGAACAAAGGTTTCCTGCCTCAACATTCGATGCTGATCCAAGGCATCGCGAGCATCATTGACCTTGGACAATGCAACTGTTCTCTGATTTCCAACTTCCAATATCTGGTTGTCCAACTCCGCAGAAGCGTCCCTTACAACTGAGAACCGTCCCTCTATCTCAACTCTCTTATCGAGCATAGTTTGCAACTGCTCCCTTAATTCGTCGATTGGATCGCTCACCTCGTTAAGTTCTTCGCTCATTTGAGAGAGCTGCAGATTCGAGGCATCGTACTGTTGCTGCAATCGTTTGATGCTCTCCATCACGGAATCAATAGCGGATTCAAACCTTTGTTTTTGCAAAGATTTCTGGTGATAACGTTCCCTGACATCAGAGAACTTTACCTTAAGTTCACTGACCCCGCTTTGCAGTACATCTCTCCTTTGAGTCATGTTTTCCCTTTGAATCTGAAGATCCCCGCTTCTTTGTTCGGCTTCCTCAAGCAATTCTCTGGCTTTCTCCAACTCAACGTTGTCCTGATCAATAATGCTGTCAAGATCCGTTAGTTCCGAGGATAATCGGTCTATGCGCTGCTGTATCTCTAAATACCGCGCTTCATCCCGCCCCAGCCGATTGTGGTAGGAGGTTTTTTCAGACCTCAACTGATTCAACCGGGACTTTTGTTGTTGGAATACGATTTCTAGCTGATCTCTTTCCTGAAGCAACTCATCAATAGCTTCATCCAGAACAATTACGTTCTCCTCGATCCCGCTTTTCTTCTGCTCCAATTGATTAATTTCTTCTTCTCGAACCAGAACCCCGGTTTCTGCTTTACCTCGGCTGACAAAACTAACCCAATTGGAGCCGACCAGTGCTCCATCACGAGTAACGAAGCATTCTCGTCCAATCAGTTCCCTTTGTTTTGACAAAGCCTCTTCAACATCCTCCGCGATAAATACATCATCAAGCAGAGCCGAAAGGTCAACTTTAGCTGAAGAAATTTTGTCGATGAGTCTTGGGGCACTGGAAACACGAGTGCGAACACCAACTGGTTGAACGGAAACCAATGTGAAGTGACAGTCCAATTGCCCATCCACTAGCTCTCTCGACGGAATCGCCTCAAGACAGACTGCCCCGAGAAAATCGCTCAACAACCGATCAGCGGCTTTCTCCCAGCCATCCTTAACGGAAATACTTTCTGCCAGTTTTGTTTTGTCAGCGAACCCGTTCTTTAGCAACCATCCCTGAAGAGCGCCATCGTCATCTTTTAGACTGGCAACCTGAATTTCTTTTAACGAATTCAGACGTGAGATTACGTCCTGCTGCCTCGTACGGACTTCTCCATGTTGCTCCCTTTTTTGTTGTAGTGTGTGTCTGAAGCCATGAATGGTGTTTTCAGTAATTTGTAGCTCATTCTCTGCTTCATCGCAAAGAAGATCATGGGCGACAACCTGTTCCCTTAGAGAAACCAGTTCAGTATTCGTCATTTGATCTTTAGCGGATTCCAATTCCAGGGTAAATCTATCCTTTGTCTGTTTTGCCTGATCCAGATGTCGTTCCAGTTGAATAATTCTGGACTTCTGCACTTCCTGAGCCTGAGCAGGAACCCGGACCTGCTCACTAAATGATTCCATATCGGATAACCAACCCTGCAGAATGGACTCCGCCTCATTGAGTCGCTCTCCCAGCTCTGCACTATCTTCACCCAATTGATTCCATTCCGGCATAAGGGTATCCAGGTCTCGTGTTAATTGGGTCTCTCTTTGCCGATCAAGATCAATCTGCCTTTGACGCTCATCCCGACTTGATTTTAGTCTTTCTAACTCAAGACTTTTGCGGGCTTTGGTATCAACAATATGTTCGATGCGCTGTTCGATATTTCTGACTTCGGCTCCTATTCCATAATATTCCTGCTGCACCTGGTTATTATTTTCCTGGGCTTCGATTTGTTGCTGACGCAATTTTTCCAACAACGCTTCTGTTTCCCTCTGTCCGGCTAAAGCTAACTCAAGCTGGTTTTCATGGCGGGCGAAAACCCGGTCCTGCTCTTCAAGCTGGGTTTGCAACTCTTTTAACTTCGTGTACTGCAACTGGCCATTAACGAGCCTTTCCTCCTCTTTCAGCTCTTTGTATCGTTGAGCCGCAGTAGACTGCCGTTTTAGTCGTCTTAATTGCTTCTCCAATTCGGCACTAATATCACTTACCCTTTCGAGGTTTTCCCGAGTATGACGTATCCGATTTTCTGTTTCACGGCGTCTGTCCTTATATTTTAAAGTGCCCGCTGCTTCCTCTACGAAAACCCTCAAATCATCCGGCCTTGCTTCAACAATTCGACTGACCATTCCCTGCTCAATGATCGAATAGGAGCGAGGCCCAAGTCCTGTCCCCCTAAACAGATCTAGTACATCCTTACGGCGAGTTTTTATGTTGTTAATGGCATAGATAGATTGACCATCCCGGGTCAAGGTACGTTTGATAGAGATTTCCGCAAACTGTGCGTAATTTCCCGTTGCTCTCCCCTCTGAATTATCAAAAATCAATTCAACCGAAGCTTTGCCCACGGGTTTTCTCGATGAAGAACCGTTAAAGATGACATCAGTCATATTATCGCCACGCAGCATCTTCGCTGATGACTCTCCCATGACCCATCTCACAGCATCAATGACGTTGGATTTCCCGCAACCATTTGGACCAACTACACCAACAAGATTTGAAGGCAATCTTATATCTGTAGGATCGACAAACGATTTAAATCCGGATACCTGTAATTTTTTAAGTCGCATGACCTTATTAAATTAGATTCTGAAAACATCCGGGCAAAATGCTCCCGCTTTTTCAGTTTGATCAATTACTCCCTATCCTTTAAAAGCATGATGAGGTCAGATTGTTTGAATTCCAATGAAATCAGGGCACTTTTCAGTATCAATCACAAGGCTAAAATTACTGCGACCAGTATCGATAAAACGAACAAATACTCTTTAAATCACCTGGATTACGATATCCTAAGGATGTGAAACACAGACTCTGATAGGCAGAACCAGGGAGAAATTCCCTACATCTTTTACCGTCTGGCGGTGTCCCCTTAAAACGGCGCACTGCGGACGTCAGGATTATACTATTTTGCACACGCAGACGCGAAAAAAAACATGGTGTTCTAAAGAAAATACCCGCATCCCAAAGCTCACCCTGCCGAAAGACAGTTGAAAAAAGTCTCAGGATGGAACCTGGTGATTACTTTTAGTGTCTGTTTTTCTCAACAGAAGAAATAAACCGAACAGAACCATTGGGATACTCAATAGTTGACCCATACTCATCCAATCAAACGCAATGGCTCCAAGGTGTGCATCAGGCTGTCTGAAAAACTCAATAAAGAATCGACAGACCCCATAACCGAGAAAGAACAAACCAGAAATCTGCCCGGCTTTTCTGTTTTTGGAAGAAAACCACCAAATCAGGGCAAATAGCACCAAGCCTTCGAATAAGGCTTCGTAGAGCTGAGAGGGATGTCGCGGACCATCTGGGGCCGTATGAAAATACACTGCCCAGGGCACATCCGTTACGTGCCCCCACAACTCCTGGTTAATAAAGTTCCCAACCCTGCCAAAAAACAACCCCAAAGGCACTAGTGGAACCAGAAAGTCCCCAACATTTAAGATTGATCGTTGAGTTTTTCTGGAATAAAGCAGTGCAGCAACAAAAACACCCAGCACACCACCATGAAATGACATACCACCATCCCACATGGCAAAGATATCCAACGGATTGGCGATATAGAACTCCATGTTATAGAACAGTACGTACCCTAAACGCCCCCCTAGAATCACTCCGACTGCGGCATAAAAAACCAGATCCGAGATTTCTTCGGGATCCCATCCTGAATTCGCTTGAGACGCCCGATAACGACCAAGCCAAATCCCGGCAACAAATCCACAAAGGTACATGAGACCGTACCAATGAATCGACAAAGGGCCAATAGAAATCGCTACTGGATCGAAGTTTGGATGTACAATCACTGTTGGGTTTTCCCTGATTCGCGCCTTTGAAATTATCTCGGCAATAAAGTAAAAAGAAGCAACGAAACCCCTTGTGCGAACATTCTGAACAAAAGTCCTGGAGAAAAACCCAGAGCAAAAATCTATCTCAGCTTAACTGCACTAGAGGTGAACCTACTTCGATACGTTATCCGGTTTTAGAATTACCTTATCCTCGAAGAGCTGGCCTAAACCCGGATTGACAAGCAGGTTCAGTCTACAAAACCTGTTTCCGAGTGTTGAAACAAATTCAAACTGTAACAACCTAAACAGTGCAACACTCCAGTGCCACACCATTACAACTCCATTCTAACTGATCATCCATCATTAGTATCTATTCCAATGCCCAATTATCTTGCTGATCAAACCAGCCCATACCTACTGCAACACGCCAACAATCCGGTACATTGGTATCCGTGGAGTCAGGTAGCATTGGACATAGCCAAACAAAAGAACAAACCCATTTTGCTGTCCATTGGTTACTCCGCCTGCCATTGGTGTCATGTTATGGAAAAAGAGAGTTTCCAAAGTGACTCCATCGCCAATATTATGAATAATAATTTCGTGTGTATAAAAGTTGACAGAGAGGAACGACCTGATCTGGACAAGATTTATCAGTCAGCACATCAGATTCTCACGCAACGCCCCGGAGGGTGGCCTCTCACCCTGGCATTGACTCCCCAGGGACATGCCCCTTTCTTTGCAGGAACCTATTTTCCACCGGAGCCGCGGTTTAATCTGCCCGGGTTTAGTGAACTACTTGAAAAAATCTCAAGCCATTTCGAGAAAAACCGTGAGCAAATGGAGAACTACCATCACTCATTCGGTGAAGCGCTAAGTCAGCTCAACCCAAAAATAAGCAATAGCGAACTTCCCACGCCTGAGCTGGTATTGTCATCGGCTGCCGAGCAGCTGGAAAACCAATTCGACAATGAGTTCGGTGGATTTGGTGATGCACCAAAATTTCCGCACCCTTGTCAGCTATCGTTGCTACTTTCCCATTACCATGCACAGAACCAACAGGATGAAAACGAAGACACCAGTTTGTCCATGGCAAAGAAAACCATGACACGCATGGCTCGTGGCGGTTTGTACGATCAGATTGGAGGAGGTTTTTTCCGTTATGCGGTGGATAAGGAATGGCGCATCCCTCATTTCGAAAAAATGCTGTATGACAATGCACAGCTACTGGGGCTGTACTGCGATTTATATCAAACCACAAAGGATCAGGAATACGCAGATATCGTGGCGGGAGTTGCGCAATGGACCATGTCCGAGATGCAGCAATCCGGAGGAGGTTACGCATCTACCCTGGATGCGGATTCCGAGGGCGCTGAAGGCAAATATTACACCTGGAGCGAAACCGATCTTAGAGTTTTACTCAGCCAACAGGAATATGGAGCAATCGAACACTATTTCGCACTTTACGGTGACGCTAATTTCAACGGTTATTGGCATTTAAATATCAACCCTGAACTTGATCGCAAACTTCTTCTACAAACCCCTGAGCTGAATAAACTGATTGAAGCGGCGAAAACAAAGCTGTTAGTACACCGTCAAACCAGAGTTCCTCCCGCGTTGGATGACAAAATTCTTACTGCATGGAATGGCTTAATGATAAAAGGAATGGCAAAAGCAGGTAGAATCTTGGGGAGGCCTGAGTTTATCGAATCAGCCCAACGATCAGTGAACTTTATTCGCAACAATTTATGGCAAAACCGGAGGTTGCTTGCCACCTGTAGAGAGGGGACAGCACACCTTAACGGATACCTGGATGACTATGCATTTATGTTGGAGGCAATAGTCGAACTCCTTCAATACAGGTGGAGCTCAACCAATCTGGAATTCGCCACAATGATTGCCAATGCGTTACTGGATAATTTTGAGGACACCGAATCAGGCGGTTTCTTTTTTACATCCCATGATCATGAATCCCTGCTTCATAGATCAAAATCTGGAGCAGATGATGCCATTCCTTCAGGCAATGGTTCTGCGGTAGGTGCACTACTCAAACTTGGTCAGTTGACAGGAAACACACATTTCATCAGCAGCGCTGACCGGGCACTTAGGCTATTCGCTACTGAGATAGCAAAATCTCCGTCCATCTATGGCTCGTTGAGTCTTTCATTTCAGTGGACCCAATCAAATCATCAGACCATCATCATTAGAGGCGAAGAAACTGATGCGTTGAGTTGGCAAACAGTGATTAACCAAAACAGCATTGCAAATAATTGTAATATCTACGTCATTGCTAACGATGCTCAGGGTTTACCACCAACATTGGCGGCAAAAAAATCGAATGGAAAAACCATTGCCTACGTTTGCCACGGATTAAGTTGTTCCGACCCCATTGATAACATTGGAAAATTGGATGCGCTAATTACATCCGGGAACTAACAGCAGGCTTGGTCATCACGATATCCCATACCCCGTGACCTAAACGTTGCCCTCTTTTTTCGAACTTGGTAAGCGGTCGAGTATCTGGTCTGGGTGAGAACGAACCTCGTCCAGCAACGTTAACTAAACCAATGGTGTTGTCCAATAACTCAAGAGCCTCTAAAGCATAGGGTTCCCAATCTGAAGCGAAATGGAAATATCCGTCAACTTCCAGCTTGCTTTTTACAAGCTCAATAAAATGCGGTTGCAGGATGCGCCTTTTATTGTGTTTCTTTTTATGCCAGGGGTCAGGAAAAAAAAGATTCACCCCCTGAAGGCTACTGTCTGCTATTGCGGAAGCCAAAACTTCATTGCCATCTTCACAAAAAACCCTGACATTTTTCAAATCGTCGTTATGGACATCAACGAGAAGTTTTCCAACACCCGGTCTATGCACTTCCACTCCAATAAAGTTCTTTTGCGGGTATCTACGGGCCATTTGAAATAGAGCCCCACCGTCACCAAAACCAATTTCCAATATCGTCGGCGCAACTCGACCGAAACAAGCTTCAAAACTAATGGGGGAGGCTGAGTCTTTAACAGACAACCCGTATGCGGACCAAAACTCTTCAATGGCTCTTTTTTGCCCATTCGTCATGCGACCTTCTCTGATCACAAAACTCCTTATTGGCCGAATCGGTTTTTCGGGGGTAATCATCTATTTTTAACTAAAGAATGACGGGATATCAGGGTAGTCTAGCGCCCCAATAACAATAACAATCGCAAAAAATAAACAGAATGAGAATTAAAAGATGCTAATTCGGTATATTTTCTGGAAAAATCTTTGGAAGGATCTTTGAAAGAATCCAAGGAAAATAAACAGGAGTATCAAAAAGCTGTTGTCAAAGGCATAAATAATATACGCTTCAACCTGAACCCAGCTAAAGGAAAACGGAACTCATCACTCTCTACCACAAATAATCCAGAGGTAAATTCAGTGTTCAAGCACTTCTACAGGCAGTATTAAGCCTGAGTTTCAGGTGCTTAAATTACTCTGAGAGTTCATCTGAGAGTTTATGGGAGACGCAAAGCAATAGAGACGAAAAGCAATGGAGACGCAAAGCAATCCTAATATAAAAAGGCCTACAAAGAAAATGGAACCCAATCCGGGTTCCATCGTATTAAAAAACCCGGAAAACCTAGTTAACTTCTGGCTTAAGGACTTTGATTAGTTCACCAGATTCATACATTTCGGTCATGATGTCACAACCTCCAACAAACTCGCCACGAACATACAATTGTGGCACGGTTGGCCAATTTGAATATTCCTTAATTCCATCACGAACTGCGCTATCGGCTAGAACATCCACAGAGGCAAAGGGAACCTCGCAGGCTTGTAGGATCTGGGCTGTGCGACCAGAAAATCCACATTGCGGGAAATCAGGCGAACCTTTCATGAACAGGATGACTTCATTGCTTTCAATTACTTCTTTTAATTTTTCTTGGACCAGGGACATAATTTATTTCTCTCGATTAATTTTCCGCGCTCTTATTATACTCTTCCGGCGTCATCGTTTTCATTGATAGTGCGTGAATTTCTGATTTCATTTTGTCACCGAGCACGCCATATACCATCTGATGTCGTTGTACCCGAGACTTTCCATCGAATTGGGAGCAAATAATCATTGCTTCAAAGTGTTGACCGTCGCCATCTACGGTGACATCGCTACCGGCCAGGCCAGCGGCAATCCACCCTTGGATATCTTGAGGTGTTACCATTTTTTAAACCGTGAATAAAAGTTGAACTGCAGGCACTTGGATGGGGGCAATATTCCCCGATGCAACCCTTTTTGATGATTCATCTCAAAATAGAAATCGTCGGCATGGCAAATAGCGCTCTGGGTTCATTGCGGTCACAGTACGCGTACCGTTGCTGAAGCAAACACATGATTTATTGTAAAAATTTCAAAAGTCTTTGAAGAACCATCAAAATATTGATACTAAAAGAACCTAGACAAACATTTCTCCCAATGAGCATATCACTGCCAGCTCTTTTAATTTCTGGGGTGTATTAATGAATTTGACGGCAGACTGCTGTTTTTCTGCTTCGTGGCTCCAATGTACAAGTAGCGCTAGGCCAGCGCTATCAATACTTACGACCTCATTTAAATCGACGAGTTGCACAGCGGGCTCAAACTGAGGTGGATGACTGAATAGCTTCGACACCGTTTTCGAAGTCAGCGACCCTGAAAGCATCAGTGTATCTCCTTCCATCAACATCCGTGGTTCCATTAAATTAATTTGGCTTAATCTGACTGATGATCAATAGTTCTTATTATTATTCTCTTTCATGGAAGCAATGACATCATCCAGGCTCGAACTTCGAATGGAAGACTGAATCACTTTTCGGTAGTTCAATGCCATATTGAGACTTCCTACAGTAAGATTGTAAATTTTCCATTCCTTAGCTGCATTTTGAATCAGCGCATACTCTACCGGAATAGGCGCTCCTTCCCCCAGAATAACCTGGGAGTCAACTTTGGCAAATAGCACACCCTTACGCTCCTTGATTTCCGTTCCCTCGAAGGTCATCTTTTCTTCTCCAGTGTATTGAAACAATGCCGTGGCATAGGTAATCACCAGCAACTTTCGGAACTCCTGGGCGAAATCAGCCCTTTGTTGTTCGCTGGCTGTTTTCCAGTTTTTGGCAAGCACAAGCTTTGATACATAGTGAAAATCGAACAATGGGCTAGCCAATTCATCGACTAATTTGTAAAGCCGTCTTTTGTCGGTCTCTAAGGATTCCCGTTCGCTCACAAACTCATTGAGCACTTTCTGCACAGTGGTTTCGATCACCACTTCAGGCGCCGGTTCGGCCTGGGCTATATTCACAGTGAGAATCAGGCATAAAGCCAACAAACCGATCCCGCTCTTAAATGAAATGCCCATCGACTTAAGTATTAACTTCATTATTCTTCTCCTTTGCCTTGATTAAACATGAACTGGCTAATTAGATTTTCGAGCTGAATGGCGGATTGAGTTAACTCAAGCATATCTCCAGGTTCGAGAAAAAAATCATCCGCTCCAGGAGAAAGTCCCACAAACTGAGCACCTAGCAAGCCGGCGGTCAAAATTGAAGCTCCAGTATCAATGGGAAGGTTGTCATATTGTTTTTCAATATCTAATTCTACGACAGCACCATAGTCATCTTTGTCGATACGAATACCACCGACTCTTCCTATTCGAACCCCACCAATCATTACTGGTGCTTTTTCATTGAGGCCACCTACGTTTTCAAACTTGGCTTCAAGGCGATAAGTTTCACCCCCTCCCTTCCCAGCCCCACTAACCTGGACAGCCAGCATTACCAGAGCGGCCACTCCGATTAACATAAAGATACCGACCCAGACTTCTATTGCCTTACTTTGCATAGTTTACAAACCTCCAAACATGAGTGCGGTGAGAATGTAATCCCCACCCAAAATCGCTAGCGAAGATGTCACAACAGTACGGGTTGTCGCCCGACTTACACCTTCCGACGTGGGAACAGCATAGTAACCTTCAAATAATGCTACCCAAGTCACAATAAAACCGAAAACAATGCTCTTTATGACACCATTTAGCACATCATCCACCAAGTCCACACCATTTTGCATTGAAGACCAGTAAACTCCGGGATCAACTCCAAATTGTCCATGCCCCACAAGGTATCCACCAAGGACGCCAATACCGCTTAACATGGCAGCAAGCACGGGCAAAGCAATAAAACCAGCGACAAACCGCGGTCCAATAACCCGGATCATTGGATCGACAGCCATCATTTCCATGGCGGCCAACTGCTTCGTGGTTTTCATCAATCCGATCTCTGCGGTTAAAGCCGAGCCGGCCCTCCCCGCAAATAGCAATGCTGCTAAAACTGGTCCCAACTCCCTAACTAGGAATAATGCAACGACCATTCCCAAACTGGATTCTGCACTGAAGTTAACCAATTGATAATATCCCTGCAAACCTAATACCATGCCAACGAACAAACCCGAGACCAGGATGATCAGCATGGTCAATACTCCAACAGAATAGAGCTGGTGGACAATAAGTCGAAACCTTGTTAAAGATTTTACCGCGCCAACCAGTGCCTGAACTAAAAACAAAAAGGAGACCCCGAGCCGGGAAACGAAGCCCAAACCAAATTTGCCCAAATTTTCCAGAAAACTCACTTTTGGGTCCTCAAATCCATTAAGTAATCCATCGCAGGATAGTGATAACCGACTGGGCCATCTGGCAACCCATTCATGAATTGATGAATCTCTGGCTGGGTACTGGCAAGCATATCCTTTGGTGTTCCATGCCCGATAACTCTTCCCGAATCAAGCAAATAAACATAGTCAGCAATACTGCAACCTTCGGGAACATCATGGGTCACTACTACCGATGTTAATCCAAGTGCGTCATTGAGCTTTCTGATCAACTCCACAATCACTCCCATTGAAATGGGATCGAGGCCGACGAATGGCTCGTCATACATCACCATCTGAGGATCAAGTGCAATGGCCCGGGCCAATGCGACTCTGCGAGCCATGCCTCCGGATAATTCCGCAGGCATTAAATCTCTGGCTCCTCGCAATCCAACCATCTCCAGTTTTAAGAGAACCAGAATTCTAATTAACTCATCGGGCAAATCAGTTTGTTCCCGTAACGGAAAGGCCACGTTTTCGAAAACACTCAAATCAGTCAACAGTGCACTATTCTGAAAAAGCATTCCCATTTTCCTTCTCATGAGAAACAGGGCTTCATTCTTTTTCTGTGGAATTGCCTCTCCATCAAACCAGATTGACCCTGATGAAACAGGTAACCGCCCTCCCAACAAACCAAGAAAAGTAGACTTGCCGCATCCGCTAGGCCCCATAATCGCCGTAACCTTGCCTCTGGGAATTTGCAAGTCCAATCCATCAAATATCCGACGCTGGTCAAATGAAAAGTGAACATCGGTCGCTTCTACAATTGGATTCTCAAATATATTGACTTCTGTCATCTCCTGCCCGCCGAGTTCGAAACCAGTTTTCCAATTAGGACATCATAAATCAATGTGTCATAGAGCAATACATAATTGAGCAATACATATTCACTCTCGGTGAAAGACGCTATCCAGCCAGATATTTGTTCTATTTTCCATTTGATACCTTTATCCATTTTTGATTCAAATATAGATCAATTTATCTGAATGTGACGTGAACAATTTGAAGGCAATTGATTGATTATCGATTCCGCCCATAAGAGTAAATACCCACACACAAAGCGGAAACCAACATGATCAACAGATAGGATATCAGGACGAATACAGTATGGACCAGAATATTATCTCCGCCGATAAAGTTATATGCGACCCGATACTGGGAATCGAATTCCACGGAGCTAAAAGTGGTCGACATTACTAATTTCACTTTTTCCTGAACAGAGAGTAAATATTCTGGCGACTGGACTATCATGAAAACCTGAAGGGACAATGCAAAAATAGAAGCCAGGATAACCCTGCCGCTGAACAGAAACACTTTCAATAAAAACATTATTCTATCTTCTCTGACTTCCGTCTGATTTTTTTGAGCTGTGTTTGGAGATGATCTAAATCCATTCAGGAATTCGAAGCAGAAACAGGAAGCAAGCGAACTGTATTATCAACAAGCGCCGACAATCGCCCCATGATCTGTTCTTTGATACCCTGCTTATCCAGACCGCAATCTGCAAGTTGTTGCCCCTGTGATCCGTGATCCAAATGCTGATCCGGCACACCGAGATTCAAAATATCAACGGTTCTTCCATACTTATGGAGACATTCATTTACACCCGAACCCGCACCTCCCATCAGCACATTTTCTTCGACAGTCACGATCAGGTCATGATTATCTGATAGTTCAAGAATCAGACTTTCATCCAGGGGTTTAACAAAGCGCATATTGACCATACTAGCGTCAATTTCTTCAGCAATTTCGTGGCAGGGGTGAACCATGGTTCCAAACGCAAGAATGGCAATCCGATTGGTTTCACAACCAGTCGAGCGCCACAGATCCGCTGTGCCAATGGGTAGGAGCGTCATTTCACTGTTTTCCTCAACTCCTGGGCCATTTCCTCTCGGATAACGTACTGCTGCTGGGCCAACATATTGATACCCAGTGAATAACATATTTCGGCATTCTGCCTCATCCGCTGGAGCCATTAAGACTATGTCAGGCACACAACGCAAAAATGAATAGTCGTAAACACCGGCATGGGTCGCTCCGTCGGCTCCCACTAATCCTGCACGATCAATGGCTAACAGAACGTCTAACCCCTGAATAGAGATATCATGTACAAGTTGATCATAGGCACGTTGTAGGAAAGTCGAATAAATTGCTACAACGGGTTTTAACCCATCACATGCCAGACCTGCCGCAAACGTTAACGCATGTTGTTCAGCAATGCCCACATCAAAGTATCGTTCAGGATATTGTTGAGAAAACTTCACAAGCCCAGATCCCTCTCTCATTGCTGGGGTTATACCAATTAGCTGATGATCCCGTTCAGCCATATCACACAACCAATCACTAAAGACATTTGTATAACTCCTCCCTTTTTTCTTCGTCTCCAGCTTACCTGTGTCTGGATTGAATGGTGTTACACCATGAAAAACACACGGATCTCCTTCTGCAGGTTCAAAACCTTTACCTTTTTGTGTCACTACATGCAAAAACCTTGGTCCCTTCATGTCTTTCATGTTTCTCAAAGTAGCGACCACTGTGTTCAAATCATGACCATCGATAGGACCAATGTAATAAAACCCCAATTCCTCAAAGAGTGTGCTGGGCATCACCATACCTTTCATATGTTCTTCCCAACATCTTGCAAGATTTTTTACGGACAGAGGCAAAGTTCCAAGCACGGTTTTACTTCCCTCCCTAACAGTGGTGTAGGCATGACCCGAGAGAATACGGGCAAGGTAGTTTGAAATCGCACCAACATTGGGGGATATGGACATTTCATTATCATTGAGGATCACGAGTAGGTTCGCATCCAGATCTCCTGCATTATTCAATGCCTCAAATGCCATTCCACCTGTCAGCGCACCGTCGCCAATGATGGCCACTACCTCGTTATCTTTGCCTTGCAACCCGGAAGCAACCGCCATACCGAGCGCGGCGCTAATCGATGTGTTGGCGTGTCCTGCACCAAAAGTATCGAATTCGCTTTCACTGCGTTTCAGAAAACCCGAGATTCCCTTGTACTGCCGAATGGAATGCATCTGATCCCTCCGTCCAGTAAGAATTTTATGCGGATAGGCTTGATGTCCAATATCCCACACAAGGCGATCATCCGGAGTATTAAAAACGTAATGCAGTGCAATTGTAAGTTCTACCGTTCCTAAACCTGGGGCTAAATGCCCACCGGTCTGAGATGTTACTTCGATTAAAAACTCCCTTAACTCCCTTGCTACCTGCTGCAACTCTTCCAGTTTAAGTTCTCTTAACTGACTTGGGTGATCAACACTATACAATAAAGGGTAGTTTGATTTTTCCTTAGTAGTATCCTGAAACATTAATATGACCTGGTTACGACGAAATATGCGAGTTGCTCGAGTACTTCCGTATTATCGCCTAAACCCTTTATTATCTCGATAGCTGTATTTGACAAATGTTCCGCCTGTCGAATGGATTCGTCGACTCCAAAAAAAGTAACATAGGTAGCTTTATCCATCCTATCATCGGACCCAGCAGGCTTTCCCAACGTCTCGCTGTTTCTAGTTACATCAAGAATGTCATCGGCGATTTGAAACGCCAGGCCAATGTTTTTTGCATATTCTTCCAAACCCTTCATGAAAACTTCATCGTGTCGATGGCCAGCGAGCCCACCAAGCATCGATGAAGCCTTGATCAAGGCACCCGTTTTTAACTCATGCGTCAATCGCAAATGCTCAAAATCAACCCGACAGCCTGTTGCTTCCATATCCAAAACCTGACCACCAACCATGCCTCTTGCGCCACTAGCCCTTGCTAGCTCAGCAATCATTTTAATTCGTTGTGACGGCGAAATAAGAGCATCTGATTCCTCACTGATTGTGGAGAAAGCCTGGGTTTGTAACGCATCACCAACCAGAACGGCGGTCGCTTCATCGTAGGCAATATGACAAGTTGGCTTGCCCCGTCTTAGATCATCGTCGTCCATGCAAGGCAAGTCATCATGGGTCAAAGAATACGCATGCATCATTTCTACTGCGGAAGCGGGAGCATCAAGTTGAGCCATTTCTGCGCCTGCCAGTTCACCGCAGGCATAAACCAAAAACGCCCTAAATCGTTTTCCACCATCAAGGCAAACATACTTCATGGGATCAATAAGGTTCGTCGGAGCGCCCTCATTCGAATTAAATTTATCTTCAAGCACACTCTCAATACGTTGACGATAATATCGCCATGTTGATTCAAAATCTTTCAATGGCAAGTCCAGACAGTGCAAGTCTAATTAAAGTAAATCCAGCCATAAGCAGAACGAAGGAATTAATCAATGAATTTGGTCAGGAAACTCAGTTGAATACGAGGGCAATTGAACGCGCTAGTGGCGCTTAATACCAATAGCGTTGAATCCAATAGCTTTGCATCCAATGGGGTTAAATCAATCGTTATCCACTTCGGATTCATGAGACTCTAGCTGGTACTTCTCATGTTTTTTAATCAGTTTCTCAACTTTCATTTGCGCAGAGTCAAGATTCTTCTGGCACTGATCCGACAGCGTCATTCCTCGTTCAAAATCGGAAATTGTTTCATCCAGAGATTGCTCCCCTCTTTCCATACGTTCAACAATTTTCTCCAATTCAATCAGGGATTGTTCGAAATCGACCGCATCTTTTTTCTTTGCTGAGGGCATTGATTGTCGCCAATATTTAATATCTGTCTTCACGTGAGAAACAAACAGCGTTATTTCGAGTTAATCGGAATGTCAGCTCGGAATACCAGTCTTGAAGATGTTCATCAATAGTTCGCCAATTCAGACGAACTCCGCCCTAACAACCCAAACCGATCTCGTTAGGAATATTTGAAAAACCCATCAATAAACGGCTGTTTATACTAAAGCCCATAGTCTACCATCGGAGCCCAATCAGAGAAACTCAATATGCTGATTAGGAAGATTTCAGTTATCATCCAGACTTCGATTTTCCCATGTGAGATCGTGGGAATTTTCAGGATAAAAACATATCCTGATTCCTGATCTTCCTCCGGGAGAGTTAGCTCATCTGGATACTGATACAGACGAAAACAACACTATGAGTTCAAAATATAACGCCTCTGCCATCGAAGTTCTAACCGGTCTTGAGCCAGTAAGAAAACGACCAGGGATGTACACAGAAACAGATCGTCCTAATCACCTCGCTCACGAAGTGATCGATAATGGGGTCGATGAAGCCATTGCCGGATATGCAGATTCAATTGAAGTGCACGTTCATAGATATGGATCTCTGACCGTTTCTGATAATGGACGTGGAATGCCCGTTGATCTTCATGAGGAAGAAGGCGTTAGTGGAGTTGAACTCATTCTTACCAGACTACATGCTGGCGGCAAGTTCTCAGATGCGAACTATCAGTATTCAGGTGGATTACATGGCGTTGGTGTCTCAGTTGTTAACGCTTTATCCACCACATTGGAGGTTTGGATACAGAGGGATGGCGAGCGCCATCACATTTCTTTTGCCAACGGAGAAAAACAAACGGAGCTTCAGGCTATCGGGAAGGTGCCAAAAAAGTCCACCGGAACAACATTAAAATTTCATCCCGATCCTCAGTTTTTCGACACTCCGCGATTTCATATCACCCGACTGAAACGAAACCTAAGAGCCAAGGCCGTTCTTTGCCCCGGGCTGTACATTAACTTCATTGATGAAGAGAATACGGAAAATAACCAAAGCTGGCAGTATGAAAAAGGCCTTGAACAGTATCTCAGCAACACTCTGGAAGGAGCCGAAATTACTCCCAACCCACCTTTCCACGGGGAGTATAAACGCCCGGAAGGTGAGTTGGACTGGGCCGTGGCATGGGTCACTGATGGCGGAGATAACATTTCGGAGAGCTACGTTAATCTGATTCCGACCATTCAGGGAGGAACTCATGTAAGTGGGTTCCGTGGTGGACTGACAGATGCTATTCGGGAATTTTGTGAATTCCGCGACTTACTTCCCAGAGGGGTAAAGCTAACTCCCGAAGACGTGTGGCAAACCTGCACCTATATTCTTTCTGTTAGGACAAAAGAGCCTCAGTTTAGCGGCCAAACTAAAGACCGACTCTCATCCAGAGAAACCGCTTCCTTTGTGCACACCGTGATTAAAGATGGGTTTAGCCTATGGCTGAACCAACACATACCGGATGCAGAAAAAATTGCGCAGATTGCTATTGACCATGCCCAAAGCCGACTAAGGGCAGGTAAACGCGTAAAACGTAAAAAGATTACAACCGGTCCCGCTCTACCAGGAAAGTTAGCTGATTGCTCAAGTGACGACCTGGAAATGACTGAGCTATTTTTAGTTGAAGGGGATTCAGCAGGCGGTTCCGCAAAACAGGCAAGGGACCGCAACTTCCAAGCAATAATGCCATTGCGAGGAAAGATTCTAAACACATGGGAAGTAGACCCCGCAGAAGTACTCTCTTCTCAGGAGGTCCATGACATTGCCATTGCACTTGGAGTAGACCCGGGCTCCAAAGATCTCTCTGGCCTTCGTTATGGAAGGGTGTGCATTTTGGCGGATGCTGATTCAGACGGTGCCCATATCGCTACTTTGCTTTGCGCACTGTTTCTTCGTCACTTTCCAGTTCTGGTCGAAACTGGCAGAGTATGTGTTGCCATGCCGCCTCTCTATCGAATCGATGTTGGCAAAAAGGTATTTTATGCTCTGGACGATGACGATAAGACAGCTATATTGGAAAAAATTGAAAACGAAAAAATGCGTGGAAAAGTAAATGTACAGCGTTTTAAAGGGCTAGGGGAAATGAATCCATTACAACTTCGTGAAACCACGATGAATCCATCGACCCGTAGCCTGATAAGCCTCAATGTAAAAGAAGCACAAAAAACCCATGAATTAATGGATATGCTATTGGCAAAAAAGCGCTCTGGAGACAGAAAAGCCTGGCTGAACGAAAAAGGCGACCAAGCCGAAGTTGCCTGACTTTTTTCTATCCGGCCTTAACGGCACCTATCCAGGCAGAATCTACTTATGAGGAACCCAGAGAAGATCAGCACCTTTCCTCAGCTCACACACAGAAACGGAGCAGAGCCCTTACATAAATCAAGCTCCCGGAAATAGTGTCTTTACGGGCTCCTGAGAGTCAGTCAAAGTCCAGTGGCACTCACGGCTCACTAAATTCTACCTACCTCCAACCACCATTTTCACGCCGCATTTATGGAACCAATATAGGGCACCAGTCTAGCTTCATCTGAAATATTTTTCGCTTTCTCAGATCTCATGGAAATGTCCAATTTACCATTCTGTCGAACTTCAAAATAAGCTCCATGACTATCCGATCCCTGCGGCATTATAGAAGACGTCTTGAAGGCTCTTTTTGGCTATTGAGGAAAATGCGACATCTGATTAACACCGAAAGCTAACAAAGAAATTTGACACATCAAACGTAAATTACGTGGAAAATGGGTGCTAAATAAGAGATACTCCCAAATAAATGCGTCCCGGATACGCCTTTTTGATGACCTGGTCATAACTGTAATACCGTGTTAAGACTAATTCTGGGGATGCGTTACATGGAATAATTATAAAAATAAATCCGGAGTATAAATATGTCAGATCGATATATCGGTATTGTCAAGTGGTTCGACAACAGAAAAGGTTACGGCTTCATTCAGCGAGACGGTACTGAAGATGATATTTTTGTCCACTTTAGGGAAATTCAGGGGGATGGTTTCAAAACACTGATTGAAGGACAAACAGTCGAATTTGGATTAATAACAAGAGATAGAGGGCTGGCAGCCGAACATGTCATCACTATTGAGCAAGAGTGATACAAACAGAAGTGATTAAAACAGAAAAGCAATCCAATACCCAGTGTATTTAAGACAACCCGCATGTTTAGGGCAACCATGTTTAGAACAACTACCTATCTTGCCCCCATCACCGGGATACGGCACATTCATCGTTAGCGTTACAAAATCCGGTGCTAATCTAATTGTCTCTTAAACCTATGAGGGCCTATTAGAAATCCCCAGGAAACTTTACTAGGGATTTATTGGAGTCCTTATAATCACAATCTGGTAATTACAGTCAGGTAATTATAATCTGACCAGCAAAGAATCAGAGAGTTGAAAAACCTTTGAGGCAGCTTCAATGGTTCTGTTTATATCATCATCCGTATGTGCGGCTGACATAAAGCCAGCCTCAAAGGCAGATGGTGCGATATAGATCCCCGCCTCAAGCATTCCGTGGAAAAATTGGTTGAATCTCTCAGCATTACAGGTCATGACATCTGCGAAAGTGTTTACACTAGTTTTCTCTGTGAAGAAAAGACCATACATACTTCCAACCTGGTTTGCACACAATCCAATCCCATGACTTCTAGCGGCATCAAGAATCCCGGAAACTAAATTTGCCGTCTTATTTTCCAGTTCTTCATAGAACCCAGTGACATCCACAGCCTTTAGCGTTTCAAGCCCTGCAACCATTGCAACGGGATTTCCAGAGAGTGTACCAGCCTGATAAACTCCACCCTCCGGAGCAAGATTAGCCATGATATCCCTTTTCCCTCCAAATGCACCCACTGGCATTCCCCCACCAATAATTTTGCCCAAAGCAGTCAAATCTCCCTGAACGCCGTAAAGCCCCTGGGCACCCTGGTGTCCCACTCTAAACCCAGTCATCACTTCATCCATAATCAGTAGACTATCGTATTGGTCGCACAACGAGCGTATCCCATTCAAAAATCCTTCAGTTGGTGGAATACAATTCATGTTTCCAGCAACTGGTTCAACAATTACAGCGGCGACCTCATCCCCCACAGCTTCGAAAATATTGGTTATAGAAGCCAAGTCATTGTAAGTCGCAGTCAGGGTATGCTCCGCCATCGCCGCTGGAACGCCCGGAGAAGTGGGCACACCGAAGGTCAATGCTCCGGAACCGGCCTTAACAAGCAAACTGTCAGCATGTCCATGATAACAACCTTCGAACTTGATAATTTTATCCCTGCCGGTATGTCCACGGGCTAAACGAATCGCACTCATGGTCGCTTCTGTCCCGGAATTCACCATCCTCACTTTTTCTACCCAGGGTAATCGCTGACAAATCAATTCTGCCATCTCGGTTTCCAATACAGTAGGGGCACCATAACTTAGACCATCATCAACCTGGGCTTTGACTGCGTCAATTATTCTTGAATCACCATGTCCCAGAATCATGGGCCCCCAGGAACCAACGTAGTCGATGTATTTCTGGCCATCTTCTCCATAAATATGGGCACCCTTAGCCTTTTTTATAAAGACCGGCGCTCCACCTACTGAGCCAAAAGCCCGTACTGGAGAATTAACGCCACCTGGGATGACTTTTTTTGCGTTTTCAAAAAGTTGATTATTCATATTTCATAATGACAGATAAATGGGCATCGACCAACATCGGCGCCCCAGACTTTATTACCGAAACTGGAATCTTGCAAGGTTAGTGGGCGATAGAATCAGAAAGGTTTACGATGGAAAACATCAAATAGCTAAATACCAGGCATAAGGGAATAGCGCTCAAAAATACCACCTGCTCCACAGTAAACCATAATAAACATGGAGTTTAATATGGGGTTTCATATTGATTATTAATCACTGAAAGTTCTATTCCCAGGACACCTTTAAGGGCAGTAGACTGTCGACTCTTCTCTAACAGATTAAAAAGATAACATCAATATAACTACTTGAACCCGTGAATTAGCTGAAATATTGAAATATTTCTATCGCCCAAATAGCCAGAACAACA
>JAALKB010000264.1 GCA_011088265.1 Gammaproteobacteria bacterium | reverse complement strand
GCACATCGGGTTGAAGCCTTATATGCTGGGCATGTTCATCATTTCTGGTTTAATCGAATTGGGAATTGCCATTGCTATTTGCTACCGTCTACCTGCTTCACTCGCCAGGATTACACCGAAATGTTTCGCGTCCCCCCAGGGGATGAATATGGACGCAATGATGTCGCCAAATTGGGTTATTTTTTAGTCCACGTTTATACCGATTCTCATCGCATTGAGATGATTAGATCGAATGGCGAAATAAAATCACCCGTCGATTCCAGAATAGTTTCCTCATCCGAACAAAACACCCAACCGGACATAATCTCCCCCACTCCTATCATCGCATTCGATCTACGCCAGGATTGGTGTGAACAGGTACAGATTCCGCCAAGTGGCGCGTTGGATGAATTTGATCGCAAATGGGTAAGAAACGATTATGCACTATTGGCTTTAGTTGAATTAGGAGTGAAACGTCTGCGCATCCCTCTGGCAGATTTACGAGACCCATCCAGACTAAGCCGCCTGTACGATCTAAATGCACTTGGTTTTACCTATACCCTCTATTCGTTTGAGCTTCCCTCTGAAAAAGACTTAACACTTATCGCGAACAATTCAAAGCTAATTGAAACATGGGAAATCTCAACCAGGGACATTGATGCGCTCGACATAGAAATGCGGTTACAGCCCTATCCTTCAATACGAATGATTTCTCTCACTTTCTCTCCCATGCGCTCTAAAGCCGAAACTCTCGCCTCAGGCAAAGAATACTTCCATGTCATTAATCACGGTTTCTTTGCCCATGATCACGATTTGGGAGAGAAGCTTGAACACCTAAAAGAAAAGCAACCGTATTTCGACAGTATCGTACTTCGCTGCGGATTAGATGATGATATTTGGAAAACCGCTGCGCCAAAATAACGAATTGGGAATAAAAAGTGTGTTTCATCTGCGGCTTACCGGAGACAGCCCAGCCAGCGATGCACTGTTTTGCACACGTATTACTGAAGCCATTATTGCTTGCTGGGCACATGGTTTAGACGCCCCTTTTTGTGATGCGCTAACCGAAAATGATCGCGGCTACTTCCCGAGAAATGGCGTATTGGATCGTCTCTATAATCCCAGGATTGCATTCAACGTGATTAAGGAACTGCAGACGTTATTTTCGAAAATGGGAAAACCCCTTGCCCTTTCTCAGTTTGAGCCAGACACCGACAGTCTCCCTATCATCATAGAATGTGAGAGAGGAAAACTGCGAATAGATCGTGATAAAAACACATTCGGTGGCGAGCCATGTAGTGGCGAAAACTGGCGACCATTTTTGCAAAACCCAGCGCTACAATGCAGCATTCAGTATTATAATAATACAGTCTGACCAGATCCAGATATCAACAAAAGGCTTTAACAGCTCGCCACTGCAGAATTTATCTGTTTCTTAAATGGCATATTATTTTCCCTCTGCTTTTAAAAAAACGCGACATGTAGAAGACTTATTGGAATGCATCCCTGGAAACGATGCCCCTCACCCAGCTGCGGGAGTATGAAGCTTCTTTGCTCGCAAAACAGATAGATTATATTTATCGTCATAGTAGCTATTATCGCGACAAGTTGTCAGAGGCCGGTGTTAACCCAACCGACATTAAACGCCAGGAAGACCTAGCGGCCCTACCCTTTACTGAAAAGAAAACCCTGGCCAAAACCCAGCATGAAGGACAGCTAATTGGGCCCCACCAATGCGCACCCCAGGAGGAGATTATTCGACTGGTTGGTACAGGAGGTACTAGTGGTAAACCGATGCGTATTGGCTGGACCCGAAACGACATTGAGGCTTACAGTGAAATGGGCGCGCGGGCATTATAGACAATGGGTTGTCGTCCAGATGATTTGGTTATTAATTGTTTCAACTACTCTGTCTATGCCGGTGGAGTAATGGATCATATGTCATTTGAAACTTTAGGGGCATCAATACTGGCCTACGGGGTAGGGAAAACCCGTGAATTGCTTGGTCTGTTGGCCGATCTTCCCGGTAGCAAATGCCTCTATTCAACACCCTCTTATGCAATTCGTCTAGTGGAAGTTGCTACTCAATCGGGCATTAATCCCCTGGATTTAAAACTGAACAAGGGTTTTTTCTCGGGCGAAGCTGGGCTGCAGATACCAGGTTATCGTAATCGCATCGAGAGCACCTGGGCAATGTCATCCCATGACCTATATGGCGTTGCTGAACTTGGTTGCCAAAGTGCAGAATGCGAATACCGTGAGGGGATGCATTTTTGTGGGGCTGGTTTAGTTATTGCCGAGCTCGTTGATTCTGATAATGGTGTTGTAAAGCCCATGACGGATGGAGAGACCGGAGAATTAGTGTTTACTTCCATAAAACGGGAAGCGTCACCCATGATACGTTTACGCACCCATGATTTCGTGCAGGTTTTTACTGAACCTTGTCGATGTGGTCGCAGTAGTTTCCGTTTTCGTACACTGGGACGTAGCGATGATATGTTTATCGTGAAAGGAGTCAACATCTTTCCTACGGGAATACAGGATATCATTACTCAATTGCAACCACAGCTGACTGGAGAATTTCAAATTGTACTGGACAAGCCGCCTCCGTTTGATTATTCACCGCGGCTGCTAGTCGAAGTGGCGAATGATTTTCCACAGCAAAAATATCCCGAACTCATGCTAGAAGTAGAGCACAAAATTAAACGTCAAGCCGGCTTTGGTGTCCTGGTGGAATTGGTCAAGCAAGGCACCATCGCCTCAGAGCACAAGACTCGCCGTGTGCTTAGACCCTACGAAAATATCCACTAACTGCTCCAACTGAAACTACCAATCGAAAACACAGACGATGACCATAGACTACCAAGTAAGGGATCATGTTGCATGGGCCACGTTGAATCGCCCGGAAGCACTTAATGCGTTTGATATTCCAGATTTGAAACGGCTGCTTGGTATCTTCCGACAGGTAAAACAGGATAAGGATATAAATGTTCTGGTGATCGCAGCCTCTGGCCGTGCGTTCAGCGTTGGGGCAGATATTAAAGCCATGGAAACCATGTCTGAGGCCGACTTCGCAAAAGCAGCATCACTTTACCAATCCCTGGCTTTGGAAGCACGTAATTTAGACAAACCCATACTCGGTGCGATCAATGGCTTTACATTAGGCGGTGGCCTGGAAGTGGCGCTGATGTGCGATATGCGTATTGCTGGACGCTCAGCAAAACTGGGATTACCTGATGCTCAACTTGGATTTAGCCCTACAGGAGGATTAACCTGGCTGCTGGTTCGCATGGTTGGACTAAGCCGCGCCATGGATATGGCACTCAGTACTGATATGCTTGATGCCGAACAGGCGCTAGGTGCGGGCCTGGTTACTCGTGTAGTCGAGGATGACAAACTACAAAAGGAAGTGGAGGAAATGGCAATTCGGATAGCGTCGTTTCCTAAGACAGGTTTACGCAATATCAAACGCTCCTTTTATATGGCGGCGGAATCTAACTTTTCCTCAACTCTGATGCTTGAAGAAGCCTATGACTCTGATTGCTTTCGTTCAAAAGAAACCCAAGAGCAATTGCGGGCATTCATTAATTCGAGACGCCAAAGAAATAAAACCTGTGACCAATGAAAAACCTGTGGGAAAGTTTTCGAGGAAAAATGCAATTAGCAGTGGGTACATCGGGAAGCATAGACACTGAAGCATAAACACTATGGCAATGCCCACTGTAGCCAAATACCGGTGACAGCATAACATCAATGGGGGATAGATACCCCGGTAACATCACGAGACACCATCAGAGTAATCGAAGTGTTTGCCATGAAGCCACAGTGGCGGCGCGCCTTGTGTAATCAACAAGCTGACGAGCGGTTAGTTGAGTTTTGGCTATCCCGCCTGGGTAATAAATCCTCTCAGTGGAACCCCCCAATGGTGGACTGAAACAGCCGAAAGACGCACATCAGATTTCCTGAAAAGTTTTGAGAAGTCCTGAATTCAGGAGAAAGTATCCGATGTGCGCACTGTTATATCGCTATTTCCCGGGGAAATTTCAGGCTACACCCCCGAGTGGTTTAACGCTCCGTTAAAGGGGGAAGATCTGTCGCTGTTGTGCCACAGAAAAAATAGAATCCTGAGAAACTCGGCTCCTGGGGTGAAAAACAGGCAGCGTAATAGCTCGCATCTGTCGTAACGAGCTGATATCCCCCCCGGGGAGATGACGAATCTCTCGTCCAGTGTTGTAA
>JAALKB010000263.1 GCA_011088265.1 Gammaproteobacteria bacterium | reverse complement strand
GACAGCTTCGGTTTTGCACTTGTAAGTTGAGTCTGCAAGGATGGAAGGCTTGGGCTGGATGCTGGATCCAGGATTTCCTATCCTCGATCTTCCATCCTCGATCTTCCATCCTCTATCTTCAATTCTCTATCCTCTTTCTCCTCTCGTCTTCCACCTATGCTCAATACCACTACGCTGTCGAAAATTTGAGCAATGGTCAGATCATCCGGCGTGGAACGACAGGGGATACCGGTCTGCTCCGGGGTTCGCTTATTTTAGCCTCGAATACTCTCTTTCGCTATTGGCTCTACGAAGTGAGTTCAACCTATCTGGGTACCATCGATTTTACGACTCCTTCCAGCGGGAGCCGGTTCACGATTCCTACTGTAAATTTGAAGATCCCGCAGACACCTGATTCAGATGGTGACGGGCTATATGACGATGCAGAGCTTGTGATCGGAACCAGTCCTAGTAATGGTGACACGGACAATGATGGTGTAAATGATGGTGCTGAGATTGAACAAGGATTAGATCCGTTTGACGGTCTTCCAGGGGCGATTGGTTTGATCAGCTCGGTCGATACACCTGGCACTGCTTTGGATGTCTGTGCTTTTAATGATGTAGCCATTCTGGCCGATGGCGCTAACGGGGTCTCGATCTTGAATGTCTTTAATCAGATGAGTCCAATCATCATGGGCCAGGTTAATACCCCTGGCAATGCGTCCGCCGTAGCGCTTACGGAAAATTATGTAGCCGTAGCCGATGGGGCAGCTGGGTTAACAATTATCGACATTACCGATCCGCCATCAGCAACTATAATAAACCAAATCAATTTAGTCGGTTTAGTCAAGGCCGTAGCCGCAGCCGGAGGGATGGCTTTTGTCGGGACCTTTAACGGTCCAAACAGTGAAGTAGTACAAATCGATCTTGCTACAGGCCAGATCGTGGATCGAATTTCGTTCCTCTATGATGTGCACGATCTTTTCCTAGAAGGTGATTATCTTTATGTGCTCATATTGGGCCGGTTAGAAGTTATTTCATATGGGAATGGACTTATGCAGGCGGTAGGGTCGATCTCTTCGCACGGAAGTCCCAATTCGATCAATGGTCGAATGCGACTATTTGTTGGGGGAGGCATTGCTTATCCGATCCATCGGCAAGGCTATAACACCATCGATGTAACAGATCCGACCCAACCGGCTTTAATTGCCTATCAACCTACACCCCAAAATGGCTGGAAACATATTGTTTTGAATGGTTCCGGCTGGGGTCTTGCTGCGATTAGTCCTAACCCCTCTGGTGGCGCTGATCATGTTTCGCTTTATGATGTGAGTGATTCCAATAATGTGAACAGTTTTATTACAGAGTTTCAAACACCAGGCGTCGCACAGGCGGTCTCATTTTATAACGGCTTAGCCTATGTAGCCGACAACAATGCCGGGTTACAGGTCATCAATTATTTAGCCTATGACACGGGTAGCAATGCGCCTTCCATCAGTTTGTCAGCAAGTTTCCCTTTGAATCCTCCCGAGGCCGAAGAAGGGAAATGGGTACGGGTAACCGCAAATGTGAATGATGATGTACAGGTCCGTAACGTAGAATTTTATAGAGATGGAATTAAAGCGGCCACGGATGGAAATTTCCCCTTTGAACATCATTTCATAACCCCTGGATTAACCGAGCAATCCACGTTTTCGATTCAAACGCGTACCAATGATACAGGTGGAAATGCAACGTGGAGCAGTAATATTGTTGTGACACTTCTACTTGATGCAGCGGGGCCCCAGGTAAAAGCGGTGACGCCTCCGGACGGGTCGTTGCTTAGGAGCTTTTCTGCCTTTTCAGCCACATTCAGTGAGCCCATTGAGCCCTTAACATTAGATGGAAATTCTTTTTCAGTCTTTGAGGCAGGCCCGGATGGGATTCATAATAATGCCGATGATGTGGTTGTGACAGGAGGTGTGATTACCTATGAAAGTGATTTTAATCTAACGGTGCAAAGTTTTAGCACAAATCTTGGACCTGGCTATTATCGAGCTGTTTTGAGTTCGTCGTTAACCGATGTTGCGGGGAATCCATTATCAGGAGATTATACGTGGTTTGCGCGTGTTTATGATGCGTCTGTTGACACGGACAATGATGGTATGCCTGATGATGTTGAAAACATTCTTCTCATGCTGGATCCAAATAATCCGGATAGCGATACCAATGGGATTCCAGATGGAGCAGAGGACTTTGATGCAGATGGACTGTTTAACGCAGGCGAAATATTAGTCGGGGCTGATCCCACGAATATTGATACGGATAACGATGAGATTTCTGACGGGGATGAAGACACGGATTTCGATGGTTTATCCGATGGCCAAGAAATGTCCGTGGGCACAGATCCGTTAGATGATGATAGTGATAATGATGGGTGGAACGATGAGGTGGAATTACAGTATAATGGGGATCCACTTGATCCATTGATCACACCCCAATTATTTATGATTTCAACGCCCCGCAGTGGTGTTGTTCGTCCACATGATAGTATAAATTTGAATACAAGTGTGGGAAGTCCCCCCGTCCATCTTGTGCTTCCAGATAATGTTACGGGAGGGGGAGATGTAACAGTGGCATGTCCGTTGGCTTCGGTTGTTAACCTTAAAATAGGGGATACGGGTGGAACAACCGTCAATATAGCGGTGGCAAAACCTGCGGCAAAAGTAACATTATTAAATGGTGGTTTGGGAGGTGTAGTGGGGGCGAGCATGACGATGGCGAAGCCTCCCGTTAGTGTGACCTCTGTAGATCATAGTACAACAATGGCCTATCCTCCGGTAGCAGTAGTTACGACGAATACACCGTAAGAAGACGAAGAGTCCAAGGTCGAAAGTCTCCGCCACAGGCGGATCCGCCCGTGGCGGAAAAAGTCTAAAAATTCAAAAAGAGATTGGAAGAGAGAAGAATAGGATCTAGCGACTTGCGACCTTTAGACCTTAGACTTTAGACATGAGTCGAATTGGATTTATTATGAAAATTAAGAGCAGAAAAAAGGCATACTCAAAAAAAAGGAGACAAAGATGAAAGCAAAAATAACAAGGACGATTGGAATCATAATATCGATCATGAGTGTATCCATGGTTCATGCCGCGACCAACTTTAGTGCCGGTAGCGATGGAAGCTATGGAGCGCTTAATATCACATCAGGAGTTGTGACATTAAACATGCCTGCTGATGGCATATTTCATTGCACGACCATCACGATTTCTAACGGGGCTACCCTGAAATTTACTCGTAACGCATTGAATACACCGGTGTATCTTTTGGCTACAGGTGACATTTTGGTTGATGGAACTATTGATGTGTCAGGTCAAGCTGGATCCACTGGTTTTCCTGGAGATGGTGGCCCGGGTGGTTTTGATGGGGGTGTGCCGGCATTTGATGATGGAACTCCGGGTGCAGGCCAAGGGCCAGGCGCTGGACTCGGAGGGGAGGCTGCTTATAATGGTTCGTCTCCTGTTGGGTCAGGTTCTTATCAAAGCCGCGCGGCGTCTTCTGTAGATTCTAACGATGGAAATACATACGGAAGCTCATTGTTGATACCTATCATTGGTAGTTCTGGAGGTGGCGGTACAACCGGTAATCCTGGGAAAGGTGAAGGAGGTGGCGGCGGAGCCATCCTTTTAGCCTCTGACACTCGAATTGATGTTAATGGTTTTATATTAGCAAAAGGAGGTCAAGGCGGGTTTAATCAGAGTACGCTTTATTGGAATGGGGGTAGTGGTGGTGCTATACGATTAGTTGCACCGATCGTTGCTGGCTCCGGAGAATGTGACGTAGAAGATGCAGTTGGTAGTCATGCAGGAAATGGCCGTGTCCGGGTCGATGCCATTGACCGTAGTCAACTTTCATTGAGTCTGTTTAACCCTTCAGGATCATCAAGTGTTGGGGGTGTTATGATGGTATTTCCTAATCCGTTACCACGTTTAGATCTTATTGAAGTCGCAGGAGATCCTATCCCTGAAGGAACAGCAGCAGCGCAGAACATATTGTTACCTTTTGGCGCCAATAGTAATCAGACTGTACTGGTTCAAGCCAAAGATTTTACGGGAACGAATCTGCCTATACGTGTGGTCTTAACCCCTGAAAGCGGGTCCCCAAGTTCTTATGATGCAGACATTGATATGAGTGCAGGGAATGTTGTGAGAATTGTAATATTAAATGCCCAAAAGAAGATATTGTAAAACAGGAGTGT
>JAALKB010000027.1 GCA_011088265.1 Gammaproteobacteria bacterium | reverse complement strand
CTTGAATGTGCTTTACGAATTCACGCATGGATCACCTCCATGCAGGTACGGGCGGCCCTAAGGGTTGCATCGGGTTTCGATAGTGATCGAGCTTCTAACGCCATTCCTGATAGCTCCACCCTATCTTGAGACAATCGAGCCAGTATCTCAATCCAACCACCCTTAACAAAATCCTCCTGCTTAATGCAGAAGGCGGATTTCTGACTAACCAGGTATTCCGCATTTTTTGTTTGGTGATCATTGACAGCATGGGGATAAGGGATAAATATCGCTACCACACCCGCCGCACACACTTCCGACACCGTCATGGCACCCGACCGACAGATCACCACATCCGCCCAGCCATAGGCGTCTGCCATGTCATCAATAAATGAGGTCACTTTCGCATCTACGCCAGCAATTCGATATCGTTCCTGAATATTTGCCACTATGCCTTTCCCACACTGATGGCGTACTTCACAAAAATCAGAAGAACAATGCCCCAGTAGTCCAGGTAAATAGTCATTAAAGGCCTTTGCGCCCTGGCTACCGCCGATAACCAGAATTCGCAATGCGCCGGTTCTTTTTGATAAACGTTCAACGGGATCAGGTAACGCCAATATGCTTTCCCTTACCGGATTACCTATCCACTCAAATCTTTCGATTCCCTGGGCTTGAGGAAACCCCGTCAGATTCGCCCTGCTGAATCCGGACAACCAGCGGTTAGTCATTCCCGCCACGGTATTTTGCTCATGAAGAACCAAAGGGACCCTTAGCAGTATTGCCATCAACCCTCCAGGACCAGCAACAAACCCACCCATCCCGAGTACGGCAAAAGGTTTTCGTTTTCGAAAAATTTTGAAACTCTGATAAATAGCAGTGAACAGCATAAACGGCATGGTTAGCTTCCGCTTGAATCCGCTGTGTCGAATGCCCCTCACGGTAATGCCATCAAATGGAATTTTCGCCTGCTGTACTAATTCCTGCTCCAATCCATTGTGGGCACCAATCCACGAAACTTCCATGCCCTTTTCGATTAGCAACTTCGCAACCGCCAAAGCCGGAATGATATGCCCACCAGTGCCACCCGCCATTACCAATACTTTGCTCATTTGGGCTTCCTGCTTTTTATTTGACATTGTTTGTCAACGGATATCAGAAGACCCACTGCCAACATCGCAGTGACCATGCTACTTCCCCCATAACTCATAAATGGGAGGGTCAGCCCTTTGATTGGAAGCAACCCTATATTAACTCCGACATGAACACTGGCTTGCAATGCAAAAAGTAGCCCTATGCCCTGAGCAAGCAGGCCCGCGAAACGATTCCCAACACGAAATGCCCCCGCAGCAATATGAAAAGCCCGAAATAAAAATAAACCAAAAAGTACCAGCACAAACAGAATTCCTACGGCGCCAAGCTCCTCCCCGATAATCGCCACCAAAAAGTCATTACTGGCATGGGGCAGATAGAACAGTTTCTGTATGCTGCCGCCCAGACCCGCACCAAACCACTCCCCTCGACCAATAGCGATTAATGCCTGAGAGAGTTGAAACCCGGAGTTATACGGGTCGGCCCACGGGTCTTGAAAGCTCAGTAGTCGATTCAAACGATAAGGTGCCATCACAAGGATTCCCGCCATTAGAACCATTGCAACAGAGCTGCTGAAAATAAAGTGCCAGAATCGGACACCAGCCAGAAACATCATGCACCCTGCGGTAGCTACAATAACCACGGTGGTCCCGAAGTCAGGTTCCAGCATTAGAAGCAAACCGATAGCGCCGACAACTAAACCGATATTGAATATCCCAACCTTGAATAGGTGAAGTTCTTCGCTCTTCCTTGAGAGATAATCTGAAAAATAGATAAGGGAAGCAATTTTCACTAACTCAGAGGGCTGAAAACGTAACCCCATTATGTCGAACCACCTCATACTTCCATTGACTTCAACGCCTAGCCCCGGAATTAACACTAACGATAATAACAACAACCCCAGCAACATGACTTTTTTACTTACGGCTTGCAACCACTCAATTCTTACGAAGGAAGCGGCGATAAGAAAACCGAAGCCCAGAGCAATGTGCGCGAGATGAGTGGCCAATGTATTGTAATTGGTACTCAACATCTTTTTGTCACCGGCGATGGTTGCGGAATAAACCATCACTGCACCGAGCGATAACATAATCACGATGGTCGTCAGCAACCATTGGTCATACTTTCGGCCCAATCCCGACTCAAAATTATTGGCCCTATCTGCCTTAATAGTTCGCCTCCTATCCATGAGACAATTCCAGGGCTAATTGTCGAAACCGATCTCCTCGCTGCTCATAGCTGTCGAACATGTCGTAACTTGAACAGGCTGGAGAAAACAGAACCGACTGGCCCGGACGAGACATTTTATTCGCAATTTCCACCGCCTGTTCCAGATCGCTAACCCGATGTATTCTGGTTACGCTACCAATGGCTTCCTCGATATTATTGGCATCCCTACCGAATAAGATACCCAATAAAACCTTACCTCCCACCACATCGACCAGTGGGGAAAAATCTGCGTCTTTTCCAATACCTCCTGCGATAAGAAGGACGTCGCTGTCCAACCCTCTGATTGCGGCAATGGTGGCACCCACATTGGTCCCTTTTGAATCATTAATCCAGGTTACCCCATCATGTTCCATTACATATTCGCATCGATGTGGCAGTCCAGGATACTGTAGAGCAGCCTCCACCATTTCATCGGTAATTCCAACGCCAGCTGCATCAATGAGCGCCATGGCGGCCAGAATATTCGACACATTTTGATCGCCCTTCATCGTCATTTTATTGATTGGCGCCAACCATTCGCCTCCCCTGGCAAATCCTCTTTCACCATCCTTTTCGAACACTCCAAACTCCCCAGCATTAGCCGGAACACCTAAACCGAAACTAACCTCCTTTTCTCCCATGAACCTGACTTTCTTTAAGACATCTTCATCGCGGTTCACCACCGCAGTCTTTACATTCCCATAGATTCGACACTTTGATTGAATGTATTCTTTCAAATCTCCATAACGATCCATGTGATCTTCAGTAACATTGAGCACCACCGATGATTCACAAGCCAGGCTGGAAGTGGTGTCCAGCTGAAAGCTCGATAGCTCAAGCACATAATAATCAGGAGTCTCGCTTCCAAGTAGATCAAGCGCGGGGGTTCCAATATTTCCGCCAGTTTTAACGCTTAATCCAGCCGCCGCCAACATCTGTGACACCAACATGGTCACCGTAGATTTCCCGTTGGATCCTGTTATTCCGATCACCGGGGCATTAACATTACGAGCAAATAGCTCAATGTCCCCAATCACCTCCCCACATCCTTCTACGGCAATACCCGGGCTGGCAACAACCTCCGCATAATTATCAAATGAGCCATAAGGGATGTTTCCAAGAACAACGGGAACATCTGGATAATACTCTTTGAGCTTACCAAGGCCCGGAGGACACTTTCGCGAATCAGCAACAACAACCTCGACATCGTTTTCCATCAGATATCGGACCACGGAAAGCCCCGTCACCCCAAGCCCGAGAACCAGGGTGGGTTTTTTCCGAGGGTTTACGTTGATTGCCGTTTGCACTTTTATTCCCACTATCTGATCTTTAACGTCGAAAGACCCACCAACACCAGAATGAAACTGATAATCCAGAACCGGACAATGACTCTGGGTTCTGGCCAACCTTTCATCTCGAAGTGATGATGCAAAGGTGCCATACGAAAAATTCGTCTTCCGATGAGTTTGAACGAGGCCACCTGCAAGATCACAGAGACCGTTTCCATGACAAAAACCCCACCCATAATTACCAAAGCGATTTCCTGACGCACAATTACCGCCACCACGCCGATTGCGGCTCCCAACGATAAGGCCCCGATGTCCCCCATGAAAACTTGAGCCGGATAGGCGTTAAACCATAGAAAACCCAATCCAGCACCGACAAGAGCCGCACAAAAAACCAGGATTTCACCAGCACCTGGAATATAGGGTATGCCTAGATATCCAGAATAAATTGAATTTCCAGTGGCATAAGCAAAGATACCCAAAGCACCTGCAACCATCACGGTAGGCATGATTGCCAACCCATCTAATCCATCGGTCAAATTCACTGCGTTGCTAAAGCCAACAATAAACAAATAGGATATAAAGACGAACCCCCAGCCCAGTGGTAATGCGATATCCTTGAATAGCGGAACCAGCAACATGGTCTCCGCGGGGGATTGAGCTGTATTAAAGAGAAATAGCGATGCAATCAATCCTGCAATACTTTGGCAAAGAAACTTGTTGCGAGATCCCATCCCCCTGGGGTTCTTGTCGACCAGTTTTCGATAATCATCGAACCACCCAATGGCGCCAAATGTAATTGTCGTAAACAAAACTACCCATACGAACCGATTGCTAAGGTCTCCCCAAAGCAAGGTAGATATGACCACTGAGAGCAGAATTAATCCTCCTCCCATTGTTGGTGTACCAACTTTGTCAAAATGTGTGGGAGGACCATCATCCCGAACCGTTTGTCCAATCTGATAGAAACTCAATTTTCTTATCATGGCAGGTCCGAAAACAAAGAAAATACTCAATGCGGTTAAAACACCGCAAATTCCCCGAACGGTCAAATAGCGGAAGACATTGAAAGCACTATGATCCTGGGCAAGCAGGTCAAACAGCCATGTCAACATAAGGCACCTCCGCAGTTCGATTCGACATTGGTTATTTCATTAACCACTCTCTCCATGCCTGATGACCGTGAACCTTTAATCATGACTAGTACGTTCTGATCCAACTCGGCCTTTAACTCTTCAACCAGCTTTTCCAATGACGTAAACCTGTTCCCATCCTTACCATAACCGTCAACATAATGACTGGACGCTGCAGTGTCTTTTTCTGAGAGGCAGTAAAACTTCGCGATACCAGAATCCTTCGCATATTTTCCAATTTCATGGTGCAGCTCATGGGAGTTAACCCCAAGTTCGGCCATTTCGCCCAAAACCAAGATTCCTCTTTGCCTTGTATTCGATAACACATCAATGGCCACCTTCATTGAGGACGGATTCGCGTTATAACTGTCATCCACGACCAGCGATCCGCGCAACCCTTTCCTCATGGTCAATCTTCCGGCAACCGCCCTACCTTGTTTCAATCCTTCTCTAATCTGCATCGGATTCAAGCCAATCGCATAAACTGCGCAAGCAGCCGCAGCAGCATTCATGGCATTGTGTTCACCCAGCAGAGGAATTTCCACATTGATTGTTTGTTGATCAATTTTTAGATCAAAACTGGAACCACTCTCCTGCAATGTCAAATTACTCATTACGACGTCAGCATCGCGATGACGCCCAAAGGTCAGAATCCGCCTATCGCTATTCTGAACCAACAAGTCTTTTTTCCAGTATTCACAGAAATCATCATCAGCATTTAGAATGGCTGTTCCCTCGGTGGTCAGACCATTAAATATTTCTCCTTTGGCTTCTGCAATTTTCTCAACGCTACCCAAACCTTCGAGATGTGCTGGCGCGGCATTGTTTATTAGCGCGACATCTGGAGTGGTGAGATTACTCAGATAATCCAACTCTCCGGAATGATTCATCCCCATCTCAACCACAATGTAATCATGGGTTTCCCGGAGCTCCAATAAGGTTAATGGCACACCCCATTGATTGTTGAAACTTCCTTTAGGTGATAGACAGCAACCGGTCATATTCAGAATTGAAGAAATTAAAGCCGTCACTGTGGTTTTGCCATTACTGCCAGTAATAGCAATAACCGGAATATCGAAACAAGCGCGCCAGTATTTGCCAAGCAGACCTAATGCCTTAGTTGTGTCTTCCACCAGAATCTGTGTGACTTGCGTATTCTGTAGAGTCGAAACCATCGCTCCCACTGCACCATTTTGTGCCGCCGCTTGCACATAATCATGGCCGTCATATTTCTCGCCAGGGATAGCAACAAAAAAGTCATTCTCCTGAATAGAACGGGAGTCCATTTTGACAGCAACACATTCGGCATCTAAACCGTTTAACGTTCCTCCAACCGCTTGCGCCACTTGGGATAATAAAATCATGACATTGCCCTCATAGCCTGGGTGACAATCTCCCTATCACTCAGCTCCACTACGCCGTCCCGGGTAATCTGATAATCTTCATGACCCTTTCCTGCCACCAAAACGAAACCTTCCGGGTCGCCCCAGCATATCGCCGATTCAATGGCTTCTTTACGACCATGAATCACTCTGGGGGCAGTTACCATGCCTGCCAAAATCTGCTCCACGATTTCCTCAGGAGGTTCAGTCCTTGGATTATCATCAGTTACAATAACCTTATCTGCAAACTGCTCTGCTATCCTCCCCATTTGGGAACGTTTACCCTTGTCCCGATCGCCGCCACATCCGAACACAACCGTCAGCTCTCCTTTGGCAATCTGTTTTAGCGAACACAAAGCCCGCTCCAGCGCATCCGGAGTATGGGAATAGTCGACCACAACCGTTGTTGCGGAACGGGTGCTTTTCTCCATCTGGAATACTTCCATTCTCCCGGGCGGAGAGCTCAGACTTCCTATCACCTTTGGAATGCTTTCCAACGCCGCTCCAGAGCCAAGCAGGCAGGCAATCACCGCTAACAGGTTGGGGACATTAATCACACCAATTAACGGAGACTTCACGTTAATGGTTTCTCCTTGCCATTCAACATCGAATTCGATGCCTTTTTGTCCAACGACCAATTTGGTGGGCGATATATCAGCCTGGTGCATTCCATAGCTGATAGCCTTTTTCGCTTGATGCTGTTCAAACAGCCGTCGTCCAAACTGATCATCCGTATTGATTACTGCCAGATTCAGATCTTCAAATGCAAATAGTTTTGCTTTTTCTTCCCCATATTTCTCAAAACTCGGATGGTAGTCGAGATGATCCTGGCTTAAGTTAGTAAAAACAGCGATATCAAACTTTACTCCACTAACCCGACTTTGACTTAAGCCGTGGGAAGAAACCTCCATACAAACCGACCGGGCGTGTTCGCACGCAAACTCCGCCAATCGTTGCTGAATCGCCACAGCATTGTCCGTTGTCAGGAGCGACTTTTCCAGACTATGAGGATAGCCATTTCCGATGGTACCCATAAAGCCACACTTTCGCCCAAGAGATCCCAACGCCTGAGCCATTAAATAGCTGAAGGTGGTTTTACCATTAGTTCCAGTGACCCCGATTACCTGTATTTTTTTAGACGGGTGATCGAAAAAGCGACCTGCAATTTCACTCACACTGTCACGAAGATTCGCCACAGGAAGCATCGCGACATCATTAGAGATCTCCTGACCCAGCTTTTTGTCATATTCAATACTCTCATAACCAATAGCGGAAGCTCCCTGGTTGATGGCCTGAACAATATATTGTCGACCATCCACAACGCCACCGGGCATCGCTATAAAGAGATCCCCTAATACCACTGATCGACTGTCGAGCTGAATCCCCGTTACTGTTTGATCCATTTGCTCCAAACGGTCCATTGGATAATTCGAATCAACAATTGAATCGAATAGATAATCAAGGCGTTTGGAACAACCACGAGAGACAAAATTATGACCTATTCGACTCATGTCTGATTCTCCTTTGATGTGGAGAACATTGTGCTAATCGGATTGAGATCAAAATTCACACCATCAGGCTTGATGTTGTATAGGCGCAACAAATCCTGAGTAATATTGGCAAAAACCGGTGCTGCCACATCTCCTCCAAAATAATCTTCACCACGAGGGTCATCAATCACAACCGCCACAACAAACCTGGGATTGGAAATCGGAGCCAGACCAACAAAAGAGGAGATATAACGATCACTGGCATATTCTTTGTTGATAACCTTATGGGTCGTGCCCGTTTTTCCACCAATCCGATATCCTGGAACCTGGGCTTTTTCAGCAGTGCCCTTCTCTGTGGCTACCTGCTCAAGCATCTCCCGAATACTCAACACGGTTTCTGGACTAAACACCCTTTTTCCTTCAGCAGCGTAATTCGATGGCTTTCTCTCCAACGTAATCGGAAGCAGTATTCCATCCGTTGCCAAAGCGGTATAGGCTCGAGCTAATTGCAGGGGAGTTGCAGAAATACCGTAACCATATGACAAAGTTGCGTGCTCAATGGTATGAGTGCGTTTCTGTAACGACCCTGAGGACTCGTCCGGTAGTCCCATGACTCCCTCTCCAAACCCCAGGTTGGCAAATGTCTGATACAGATTTTCATAAGGCATGGAAAGTGCTACTTTTGCAGACCCGATATTGCTTGAATGCACTACCACATCAAAAAGACTAATATTTCCATAGTCCTTGCTATCTGAAATCGCATACTTACCAACGTGGAATCGACCTGGCGATGTGTCTACTTTACTGTCCACACTCAATCCTTCACTTTCCAACGCCATCGCGATAGTAAAGGGCTTCACCGTTGATCCAGGTTCCACCGGATCAGTTATCGCCCGATTTCTCAGATTATTCGATTTGAAAGTGCTACGATCATTTGGATTAAACTGGGGGAAATTCACCAGGGTTAATAACTCGCCACTTGGCACGGATAAAACAACGACACTTCCGCTCGTTGCATTAAACTGTGTTATCGCATCTTTCAGATAGTCGCTCGCCAACGATTGCAGCCGTTGATCAATGCTCACCACAAGATCCTTCCCATGCTGGACCTGATAGATACTCTCCACGCTCTCGACATGCTGCCCTGTCATTGATTTGAGCACCCGGGAGCGCCCTCCACTACCCGTCAACTCCTGGTCGAATAATCGTTCAAGGCCTTCCTGCCCGAGATTGTCCACGTCGGTGAAACCCACCAAATGGGCGCTAGCTACGCCTCCAGGATAATATCTTTTATATTCTCTCCTGACTTCCAGCCCATTTATTTCCATATCCATGATCCGTTCAACCAAAACTGGCGCCAACTGTCTTTTTACATACATGAACTCAGACTTTGCGTATTTCTCACAACGCTTCTCCAGGTTTCCTGCACTGATATCCAGTACCTTCTCTAACTCACTGGTATACGCATTCTCAGCACAGAACAACCTGGGGTCTGCCACCAACGACTGCACAGGAGTACTAACGGTTAGCACCTGATTATTTCGGTCAAAAATAGCGCCTCTTTCGGGAAAAATTCTAATTTCACGTAAATAGCGCTTATCTCCCTGGGATTGCAGATAGTCATGATCCTGGGTTTGCAGCAGAACAACTTTCCAGCTCAGGGCTCCAAACCATACAGACATCAAACCCAACAATACAAATTGACGCCATACTGGCGGTTTGCTGATCGCGAACTCACTCATCGGCACACCCGAAACCAGGTTCATCAATTAAACCTGGTGTAGTTTGCTGGATAGAAATAAACTGGTGTTCACCCACTTTCCTATCCCCGGTCAACTGTGACGATGTGATCATAGGACGGCGGAACCATGTTCAGCCTTTTCTTCGCATCTTCTGAAAGATTATGCTGGGTAGACCATGTCGCCTTTTCCAGCATCAAGCGCCCCCATTCATATTGCAAATGGCTTCGCTCCTCTTCAAGGCCCTGTAATCTCACTAAGGCCAGTCTGTTTTCATGTCTTATAGTAACTGCGCCATAGGCGCTCACAAGAACCAGTAAAAAAAGTGATATTAAGCCTAAACCCTGCATTTAGGCCTCTTTCTCAGCGACTCTCATCACCGCACTCCTCGATCGCCGATTCCTATCGAGCTCTCCATCACCTGCCTTAATTTTTTTTCCAATTAATCTCAGTTTTGGTCTCAACATGTCGCTAGTCACGGGCATGTCCGGAGGAAAGGGGTCTCCTTTAGCCTGCTCATTGAAAAATCGCTTAACCAATCGATCTTCCAGGGAATGAAAACTAATCATGACAATGCGTCCTCCAGGGGAGACTGCAGCAAGCGCCTGGGGCAAAACAGATTTAATTTCTCCAAGCTCGTCGTTCACTGCAATTCGTATTGCCTGAAAGGTTCGGGTAGCAGGATGCTTGCCTGGTTCCTTTCTGGGAACTGCTGCGCTTACTATTGCCGTTAGTTCAGCCGTTGTCTCAATATCCTGTTCGGACAAGACTGTTTTAATGTTCCTCGCAATTCGTTTTGCGAACCGCTCTTCTCCATATTTCTTCAGTACTCGAACAAGCTCCTCCTCCTCGACCTGTTCCAACCAGATTGCCGCCGAAATACCCCGACTTTGGTCCATTCTCATGTCCAGGGGGCCATCATGCATAAAACTAAACCCTCGCGCGCCATTATCTAGCTGTGGAGACGAAACCCCAAAATCAAATAACAAAGCATCAACCTTGCCAATCAAACCTTTGGCATTCAGTATTTTGGTTAATTCGGAAAAGGGTGCATGTACAACTTCCACTCGATCGTCGCCTCCCCATTCCCCAAGGGCTGCATTCACAGCAGTGGCATCCCGATCGATCACAATCAATCTACCCTGATCTGAAAGTTGTGACAAAATAGCCCGGCTGTGACCTCCACGCCCATAGGTCGCGTCCACGACACAATCCGACCCACTCAAATTCAGAGCTTCCAAAACCTCCTCCCCTAAAACCGGGAAATGAGTACTGGAAAATTGTGATTCGGCCATCATAGAGTCAACCGCGCCATTTCTTCTGATAGATTCTCAAAACTGTTTTCCCCTTGTAACCACTGATTACATTTCGCGGTCCAAAGCTCCTCGCTCCATATTTCGAACTTATTCCCTTGCCCGACGAGGTAAATGGATTTATCCAAATGGGCGAACTCTCGTAGAGGTGCTGGCAACAATATCCTTCCGTTTTTATCCATATCTATGTCGCTGGCATAGCCCAGGATAAAACGCTTTAGATTTTGATGGCCAACGTGAAAACTCGGCAATTCGGATATTTTTCGCTCTACCTGTTCCCATTCATCCATGGGATAGAGCCAAAGGCAGTGTTCGCTTGTGTTGTTAATCGTCACTACCATACGTCCATCGCAACGCTCAACTAGCTCTTCCCGGTACCTTCCAGGAATAGCTAATCGACCTTTGGTATCAATGTTTAGTACAGTTGCGCCGCGAATCATTGTCATATTTTGCCAATTTCGGGAAAAAGCTCCACTATTTCCCACAAAACGACACTATATGAGCGAGCCCAAGCTCTGTCAAGAAGATTTAAGGGTTAAAACGGGCGAAATATCATTGATTTTTAAGGGATTTTTCCTTTATTCGGCTACCACTCATCCATAAAAGCTCATGTTGTTTCGAGCTTATTCGTGTAGTCTATTTATTCTAAAAGAATAAATTTTTCAGTCTTTATGTCAAAACGATCCGCAAAAAAGCCGTCGATGAAACTCCATGACCAGGAGAGATGGACAGAACATTGCATAAATTCCTGCCTGGTTCTATACAAAAAGATGAATATGCAGCATCATGGATTTTACTCCAAAAATGTCTGCAATTCTCAGCCATTTCTGATTAGACATCGATGTTTATCCCGGAAAATCCGCCCGGAAACCTACCCCAACAATGGTATTATCCAACTCCAGGGGACATCATTAACCAACTCGAACCGGACATAGCAAAACTCATGGAATCAAACACCTCCTGGAGACCGGGCTGCCTGATGACCACAGTGATCATCATCGTTACTATTGCGCTCTCCACTGCGTTAACTATCTGGATATTAAATACCTATATTTTTCCCACACGCTTCAGCCCAGTGGAGCTCTCGGAAAAAGAACAAAAGACTCTCGACAAAAAAATTGCGATATTTTCCCAATTTGGCGGAGGTACAAGCAGCGAACCAACCCAATCTGAATCCAGCGCTTTGGAACCTGAACAATACACCGAGAGCGATGAAAGCCGCCTGATCAGCCTTACCGAAAGAGAGCTCAATGGATTACTCGCTAATAATACCGATCTCTCAGAACGATTCGCAATTGATCTATCTGATAAGCTAGCTAGCGGAAAACTTCTCATCAAGCCAGATCCTGACTTTCCTATTCTTGGTGGAAAAACGGTCAAACTCACAGCAGGACTGGAGTTGGGATACGAAAATGAACGCCCTATCATCAAACTCAGAGGCGTTAGCATAATGGGCGTACCCATTCCAAACGCCTGGCTGGGTGGACTGAAAAACGTCGACCTGATTCAGGAGTTTGGTGCTGACGAAGGTGTCTGGAAATCTTTCGCCGATGGCGTTGAGATGATCAAAGTGCAAGACGACAAACTGGTTATCCAACTAAAAGAATAGATGGAGAAAGAATAGGTTTCTTACTATTTATTCTTCACCACTTAGGAATTGATCAGGGTCTCAGGAAAAGGTCTGGTATCTCACTTTGACGCTACTTTGATGCTATGGTATGGGGTATCCGTAACGCATTGGTTCAACCCAATGCCCATGTCGCTGTGCAAAGTGGCCATACTTAGGCAAAGAGGATAAGTGAGGAAGCTGAGTATTACCGGAAAAAGGATCACTTCAGATATGATTGTTGGAGATGACTCCGATCATAGACAGACATGGAAACAGAACAGCATGGAAACAGAAAAACATGGAGACACCTATTTCATCAGTATCTGGACACCATACCTCAATATAGCAATTATTGGGGTGAATTGAGGTGGTTACCGATATGCGCATACTCTTTACTGTCGTTGCTTTAGTCTTCGTGACGGTTCTACATCCATCGTTTGCATATGCACAGAACCGGCAACTTGCTAACACAACCCGAACGATGGAAATCTTTGAAGTGGAGCCTGGAGCCACAGATTTTTTCGGCAACCATGCTGCCATGGCAGTCATTCTGGAAGAATGCACTTCGACCTTTGAACCCACATCGCGGTCTTTTGAGCAAAGTCCAGGGCAAAGACCAGGAGTCACATCTCCGACGATTCGAACCCCCGCTGGGTGTGGGTTCAGGCGATCCATAGTTGGGCCTTATGCGATTGTCTTAAGAGACTTTGTATCACAGTCCATTAATGATCTGGGTGTGCATACCGTGACTTGTCCAGAGAGCGTAGCCGCCAGCCTGGGTTGTACCTCCATCTCGACACCCAATGCTTGTGGTCGGTACGAACTCTGCCTTCCACAATACTTCGGGGGACGTACCTATAACTACAGATTCACTGTCGAGATACACAACGAACCAGCAACAGCATCCATTAGTCACACCGGCACCGGACTTATTTCCGACAACGAAGCGTCTCACAATACGTTGATGACTATTGTCGCCGATGCTCGTGACCCAGATGGCGGTACGCCAACACTAAGCTGGCGAATACTATCCCGACCAAGTGGCGCGGTCTCCAATCTCGCAACAACTTCAGGAGCTTCCACCAGTATCCGGTTCTCCGGTGAGCGCGATTTTGGTGTCTGGAGTATCGAGGTGATAGTAGACGACAACGAGGGCGAGCGCACAAGACAGACACACGATTTCGCCGTTGTGAACCAGGCACCAAACCCAGTGATTTCTGGCGCAACCCGTGTTGCACTTGGAGACAATATTGTACTTCAGGTCAGCCCCGATGAAGATGGCGGTGAATACACTGCCATTACCTGGGAATCTCTGGCGCCAAACACAAGTGTTTGGGAGACGGTGGCTGGCTCTCCTGAACTCTCTATTCCTAGTGAGCTTAGATCCATTGGCATGTGGCAATTTCGTGTTTCGGTTACTGATAATGAGGTTCCGGCGTTGAGTGGCATGTCGAGCAATTATTCAGTTGAAGTCTTTAACCCACCCCCTGAATTGACCATCGACCCCGTTGTCAGTCCGGTACCAGCTGAAGACGGCAGCTTTGAAATAAATGTCTCCGCATTGGACCCGGATGGGGGTGAAGCCCAAATATTGATTCGCACAATTCAAACTCCCGATTCTTCCGGTGTACCCCTAGGAGAGGAAGCAGCCAGACAAGGTGAAGAACTGAATTATATTCAAAGGTTGACCATTGCAGACGCTGGCACGTGGATCTTTGAGATTAGGGCGAGAGATGATGAGCCAGCACCGTATACCGGAGAATCAGAACCGGTAGAAGTGGTGCTAGTCGCAAATGGTAAGCCCGAAGCGCATCTCAGTGGCCCAGATCAGGTTGGGTCGTTAACCGGAATGGTCAGTTTATCTGGACTCGATAGCAACGATCCAGATACTCCAACCAGGGTTTACCCAGACATTCCCTGCGCAGATGTGAGCGTTAACTGCCATTCAACCGTGGATGGATCGCCTCCACGTAGAATCACACCGGGCATCACACGCTATACCTGGTCCTTACTGAGTGCATCTCTTGATAGTGGTGAGGCATTTGAGCTAGCGGATGATTTGCGCGAGCGATTCACGATCAGAGGCCCGACTGATGCGATTGAAATTCCAATCGCAGAGCTGGAAGCCGGTAGATTTCTTTTTCAACTTGAAGTCGAGGACGGGGAGGGCCTTACGGATAGCGCAACCCACAATATTGAAGTGATCGAAGAGCAAGGGAACCCCATTGCCATTGTTACTCCACCACGCCGATTTGATGTTCCTGTTATTGGTGGTCTTGCTGAACCAATAGAAGTATTTGGCGTTCGTAGTTTCGACCCAGACAATATTCTCACAGGCGACCCACCGGGAATCGAATCCTTTGAGTGGCGTGTACTCTACGAACCTGATGATTGCGTTGGAATTTCTGCCGCCGCCGAAACCTCGGGGCGACTAACCTTGTTTAACCCCACTGGTTTTATACCTCCTGCTTGCATTGGGCCTTACAAAATTGAATTGACTGTTACCGACGATGATCGACCTACAGCTCATACTGGCAGTGCGGAAACCAGGGTCTTTCTCAAAAATTGTAGCGAGGGTGTTTGCATTGATCTCCCAACAGAAGAGTCCACCTATGAGATCGAGTTTGCCGAAGGGGCGGATGTGTTTATCTATTATCACGTCGACCCACCCACAGCTGCGCGGTTTCCGCTTGGTTACTTTGCAAGACTCCGGGGTTTTCACGAGAGTAATCCAATAACGCCTGTTTTTAAGAGTTACGAACCCAATGCCGTGCTTGGCACTTCTTCACAACTAATGGCCTTTCACTGGAACGGCTATTGGACTAATCGCCGTCCGCAGCCGGGTCGCTACAATATTTCAGTTGAACTTCTAGATCATAATCGGGTGTCTTTGTCCCCGCCGCTGATCGACAGTGAATTGCGGGCAATAAAGCTCGAGATTGATGATCTTAGATTTGAAAGTGGTGCCGACCGTTATGCGAATCGCGATTCGCTTATTGACAGCTCACAACGAGTGAGATTGCCTTTTGCAATCGACGGAACCATCGAACCTGATCGCATTACCTGGCGCCTATTAGACTCGGGGGAATCGGAAATTATATCCCAGGAACTTCCTGCGGCCCTTGCCGGTGAAGTCATTTGGGACGGCAGAATCAACACCAACTCTAATCCTGAAATCTCTGTTGCCTCAACTGGGAGCTACTTCATCGAAGTCGAGGCATTCAAGGCCGATCGATCATTGACCGGTCCCGTTCGCCAGCCTCTGGCGATATATCAATTAACCGCTCACGCCACAACTGGCTTGCCCGACGATTTAGTAGTACTGGTAAACACCGATGATGATGATATGGATGGTATACCGGATCGAATTGATACAGGACCGGTTAGTGGTGAAACTGATCTACTTGGGACAACACTGATTTTGGACCCACCTCTTGCTGGGCAAATTCGTGTTTCTACCGGAGACCCTGTGCCAAAACTTGCGTTAAATGACAGCTCTATTCGCGCTAGCGCAACCATGCCATGGCCGGCCGAGTTTCCGGTGACAGAGGCAGACGCCAGTATAGACATCTATATAGAAGGGTTGGTCAGCGGTGAAGCAAATTTGCAGCTTGCGTTTATCCCGGACGGACACAGCGCGCTTCCGTCTGTCAATACGACGTTTAGGGTAATAGATGTTGAGCTAGAGGATAGATAGCGCCTACTCTGGAATTGAGTTCATAGATATTGCTGGGTTCGATAGCGCTTACAGTGCGAGTTCGCCGTATGGCTTATTAAACACGGCCGCTGAGAATTTTGTTGATCGGGACCCAGATCGGTTCGCGCTTCGTATTCAGGATAGACAAGCGAACACAGACTCAGGCAGTGTAGAAACTGGCTCTATCGTCGTGTCGACCATTCTTGCCGACGGTACAATCGATGATGATGCAACGGAGATACAGCTATTCGAGGCTAGTGGTGCTGGCACTGCGGTTTCGGATTCTTCAATTTTCCAAAGCTCCTTCCTGGTCGCCACCACACAGGATCTACCCACTAATGCCGACGATGATATTGCGGCAGTAGAACCTTCGGGTTCCACTGTCGCAGACGACGCATCTGGTGACCGAACCCACCGCGCAACCATTGACGGTGGTATACGTATCCATTATCAAGCTGCCGGCAGCAGTAGAACGCTGTCTTATCAGTTACCGGTCTGCAACCGCAACCCAGAGGCACGTAGAGTTGTAGAAATAAGGGCAAGAATTTTTATTGACCCTACTACAGGTTTGCCGACGGCAAGCCCTTCTTACATACAGGCCCAGTTGGATAAGGCCAACCTGGCTTGGGCTCCTGCATGTATTAAATTCCAACTAACCGGTGGCACAGCAACAATCATTCCGGCCTCTGTCACGCCAACCATCATGACGCCTACTGGTCCACAGAATTTTTTGGCGGACGGTGGTAACTATGGTGGTCAGGGTGATCGAATGGCTTTGATCAATGCATTCAGCCCTGGAGCGAGACGGGATGTGTTCGAGCTGTTTGTTGTGCCTAACATCGCTACCGCTAATGCGGTAACGTACGGTCCGTTTGACGATTTTCCAAACCTTGGTCTAAATACCTTTATGGTTATGAGATCTAACCTCTCGCCTATTGCGCGAACACTAGCCCACGAACTTGGTCATGGCCTGGGCAACACACCAGATACTCACTTGCGAAAGCATATATTCTATCCACAAAGACCCTGGAAAAATACTGACCCAACGAATTTCGGTTATATAACAGACGACCGCCCCATCGATAATTATCGGCGGATTTCAGACATGACTATCATGCAGTCACGCACTGAACGGACAGTGACTCCTACACCGCCACGAACAGCCCTAGGGAACTATGCACTTAAAAACCCTTAATACGAACAACTTTGAAGTCTGGTATTCACTGATGGTGAGCGTGTTGTTAGCCTTTATAGGAAGTTGCCAAAGTGTTGCCTCTGATAAAGGGCCAACGCTACAACCTGACCGCATGATAATAACAGCAGCCGAAGCGGCTAGCAGTGTGATTTTTACAGCACCGCACGGCTTGTCAGCGCGCTCCGGACTTGACCCAAAAGTCGAACAGACATTGAAGCACAAGCCCTCGGTAGCTGCTGCATACATCGCCTCTGAGATTGAACTTACCAACTTAATTGAGCAAGGAGACGGGGAGTCGGCCAAGCAACTTGAGCGTGCCATAGCAATATTGAGCACCTACCCTTCGATAAAGGGCGACCAGGTGCTAGGCGATTGGTATCTTGAGTTAGCGCAACGCCGCGATGCCACCGTAAATCTGCCTGTTAGTGAATACAGGCTGAACTTTCAGATACTCACCGCTTTTGCCGGCCGCTACTCGATACCTGTTGCGCAGCAAATTTCAGCAGCGTGGTTGAAGATGGATAAATTTGAAAAACGCGCATCCATGAATTACCTGGCCGAAGCTGGCCGGTCCTTACCGGACGCAATCGCCAGCCTCCAGGAATTAAAGACTCGAGATCCGGCTTCTGCCGAACTAATCAACCGCGCGTTGACCTACATGGAGGAGTAATGGTCATGAACCCTATTTATCGACAAACCTATCAGCTTCTATTGTTGGCCCTTTTCACCTTGGTTACGCTCTTGGGCGTGCTTAAGGTTAATGCAACCGATCGACAGTTCGGCGCACCACAGTACCTGGGCACAGGCTTTACTCTACCTATTGCCATTGCTTTTGATACTGCGCGCGAACGAGTCTTCGTACTCTCATCGGGGGACCATCAAATTGCATACGCTTCACTTGAGGCTGCCAGAGATGGAGGTGATTGGACAGTCGTTGGTGCAATCCCGGATCGATCTTCTATCGCGGCTTTGAATGCACCAGAAGGGCTGGCAATTGACTCGTCAGGAAACATTTTTGTGGCCGATACTTTTAATAATCGTGCCGTCATGTATCGTTATAACTCGTCGAATGATACCTATGTGTTAGATACCAGTTTCGCGTCTGACACATCGACATCAGTTAATGGTTTACCTATTTCGCGGCCACGGGATATTGTGGTCGCGCCAGATGATTCGATTTACTTATTAGATTCAGGGAATCGCCGTATCTTGCGCGCAATCAATGCCAATGCTCATAACTACACGGTGGTTCACCGCAATGAAGCCTGGGCTTATCCTTACGGTCTGGATGTGGATGAATCGAACACAATCTACGTTGCCGATACTCACAACCACCGAATTATTAGAGTCGCTCCGGATGGTGTTGAAACAGAGTTTGGACAATACGGTCGACGACCGGGAGACCTGCGCTATCCAAAAGACGTTGCAGTTAGTCCGAGCGGCTTGATTGTGGTCGCAGACACACACAACCACCGCCTAGCGATCTTCGATACAGAGCTACATTATTTTCGCGCTCTTGGCCAGCCCCCACTACTTCGAAACCCCACAAGTATTGCCATTGATTCCCAAGGTCGGGTTTTTGTAGCGGACATTGAGCGCGAGGATGGGATTGCCTATCTCGGCCCTGATGTAGATCCACAATTTGATGGCTTCATTCGTGATAACCTCGATGATGAAGGAGTACCACCGACTCTCGTGAATGACGGTCACGACTCGCCGGACATTCTTGTTTCACTTTCGTCTCATTTTGATCTTAATGAACTAGAGTCTATCGAATTCGAAACATTGAGTTCTGAAGCTGTAGTGCCAGGGGGCATTTACTATCTTTATTTTGCGATCAGAAACCTGGGTGATCGAAGCATGCCGCCTTCAATAAGTGTTTACTCAAGCTCTGAAGATACCAGTGAACCTCTCTACCAATTTCCCGAAGAATGGCGTACGAACGAGACCTTTTTAGAGGCACGCGGGACTACCCCACGACACCAGAAAAACAGGTTGTCAGTTGCCAGTGTGCCGGCTAATGGAAAGACGGTGGTTGGACCTTTGGAGTGGCGACCTTCGGGAACAACCGATCAATGCGATTCGAATAAGTTTCTGATGGCCCGCCTCGTGAATTTATACGACTCGACCATTCGCGAGTCCGACAACGGCCTGGAACAAGCGCTGGCGAGTAATAATATTGCCGTGCGCACAGTGCCTTTTGTTTCAGCGGACTGCATTCCGTTGCCAGATGAGTTTGAATTCAATGATTTACCCGAGGACGCGGCGCCCCTTTCTACTGACTGGAACCATCTGCACGCTGTATGCCCACGTTACCACGGACGCCATCCTTATCCACAAGAAAATAGTTGCGAAAATATCTTTGAAGACGGCGTAACCGCACGTTTTGCCGAAGAAATTTGGACCCTGAGCGTAAATGACTTGTCGTTACACAGCGGGCTTGATCGCGATTTTTTCAGTCTTGATCTACCTGATTTTTTTGATCCTGAATATCAGGTGAACGATATTACGCAAGAGCGTATTCGTGGAGAATTCTCAGACTCTCCATCTTACTTGCCGTCGCCAATGCCGGAGTGTGGTGTAGTGCGCCGCCACGATCCAGGGCCCGCTGGCGCTGATCGCGAGGTCACCGTTAGGATTGAGACTGAACTTTTAATTGAAATTGTTCCGGAGGAACCCCCAAGCAACAATGTCTCACCCCGACCTATTGATCCCACAGGGGAAGAGCTGTTTGTCTACACCGAGTCTTCTGACGGTTTGATGCGAGACGCTACGATTGTCTCTGGTGAAGAACTCGCTAAACGTATCGTCTGCCCACGCGATCTACATGGACTGGATGATCTTGTGTTTTCTTTTGGGGAAAGGATGGATCCGATTACTGCCAGAGAGTTAACAAGTACTGGTAGGTATCGTATCGACGCAACCTATTTAAGCTCTATTGATCGGGGGTTCCAAATTGGGCCGAGGACCCAGGTGTGACAGGGCAACTTGATTGTTTTGGTATCGGTCCGATTCAATTCGGTAGCGGTGGTAGTCTCTCGCCACCAGTATCTGGCATTACAGGCCCAATCACCGGCTCCAGATTTCCGTTTTGCGGATTCGATTTTGGCAGCCCAGGCGGGTTCTTCGAACAACACCCGCGCTTCCCTTTACCAGGTTGTATTGCGGATGGACCTGGATGTTTCTCTCGCTTTTACTTCTATTGGCCTGAAGTTGTAAACCCTTTAAACTTTGCGTTACTCTCAGATTCACCGTTGGTTATGTCATTAATCGACGCGGCCGGACAAACAGTTTTTGAAACACAACTTTCAGATAATGTTCCTCGTGAACAGCTTGGTTTGTTTGACACCGCCAACCTCGATACCTGGAAACCATCAGTAAACAATCAATCTGGTGCACCCATGTATGGTGGACAGGTTTATGAGACGAACTTGCAACCCGGTTATTATGGTATTACGCTCGAAGGACCTCCAGGTGAGGTGGCATTTGCCTTCACATCATTGACAGAACAGCCAAACCAAATCAACCTACCAAAGCAACGGCGCAACCATAAGAATTAGTGGTCTGGGCTTAGAGGTATTAGCAATAAACTAGCAGGCAGGCATGGGATACCTCACCAGTATCTTTTCGTTAGTATCTAAATGTCCAGCACCCAGGCATTTTGAATCTGATGTAATTGCAGAACTTTCAGGCGGCGATTCGGGCTAACCCCTGAACGAAACGATACGTCAGTCCCCAAAGCACTTCACCAGTTTCGAATCGTATTGCAGGATAAGGTTGCTCCGAATATCCAGAATAATATTGAAAAACCTCTGGTTGACCGATGAGTTGATCCACAGGAATCCAGAAACTTTTACCCACTTCATTATTATGAACAACCGCCTGAGGTTCCGATAAAAAGAACACAAAACAGCTAATAATGAGGGAAAGATTTTGCTGTCTGTTTTTACCCTTCTGATCATCCAATCGTCCAATCATCATCGAGCGATCCAGACATATACCGACCTCTTCATGGGTTTCCCGGCAAGCTGTATCAAAAGTTCCTTGATCATGGAGTTCTTTACCACCACCTGGGAATGCAATCTGCCCGGACCAAGGGTCATTTTTATGGGGCGCCCTTTCAATAAAGAACATTTTCAACTGCCCGCTCTCAAATGCCAAAATCATCGCAACGGCTGCCAGCTCATGTTCCGTAACATCCAGGACTGACGGAGAATGGAGTAGCAGTTTATCCCGTATATTAGTGTAGTCGGAAATTGACATGGTATGTAAGCGAAATTCTAATTCTCATGGATATCGACGAGGTCCTCAAGCAAGGACAGGTTTTCCACCACGAACTTTCCGGAATGGCGTTTGATAATACCGTTCTTCTCTAAATGTTTAAGCTCTCTACTCACCGACTCCCTGGTACAGCTCAACCTGCTTCCGAATTGAGCATGGGTTGGCATATTCCGAATTCGGGCCACCCCGTCCAGGTCAAGATCCTGTTTCGCCAGTCTTAGTAATTCCGCATGAATCCGGTGGTTTACCCCAAGAGTGGAATATTCGAATATGCGATCACATAACCGGCGTATCATTGCTGTTAGTTGTCGTAAAAATGCCCGGTTTAGTTGAGGATATTCCTCGAGTAATCCCATAAAATCATCCGATGGCATTGTTCTAACCACACTATCTGTTAAAGCAATCACATTCGCAGACCGTGGTTCACCATCAATTGCCGATAGCTCACCGAAATTGTCACCCTCATGGAGATCGACAAAACTGACTTCTTTCCCCTTACTCGAATATAACGTAACTCTCATACTTCCCTGATCAATAAAGTACAGATGATGATTGTCATCCCACTGTCGAACAATTTGATCACCTTTTTTGTATTGATGACACTGACAGCTATTGAGCACTTCCTCTCTCGTTGCATCATCCAGCACATCAAACAAAACAATTGACTTCCCTGATTTACTCACAAACGCTATTTCCGTATATCACTCCCTTTTATTTCCATTCCTATGGGTCACGGTTTTTTGGCCCCTTGGAGCTTGTTCATTTTCTATTTTGGAATCCATGAAACGGGCATGGGAAAACCAGGAAGTTTGCTGGGTTAATTAAATCAATATGTATAACGACACATAAAATGCGAACATATTATTTTTAGGTTCAAAATTTCTCAAACTGTGATGGTCGAATAATGAAACCCGCACCGGAGTCACCAATGCACCCCGGCTCCAATAAAAAAACCTGAAGATGTTGTGCCCCCACCTCCGCCAGAAGCTACACTCCTGTAGTCGAGTTCGTATTGTAAATAGCCTAATCGAAGAGAGACAAAGGGAGCTGGCGTAAAATGTGCCCCAACTTCCATTTCCCGGGAGGAGATATCATCGAATTCGCTAGTCGACTGTAGTGCGGGGGACCACGCCGCTTTTCCATATAAAAAAACAGTAGAAGGCAGACCTAATCTTGCCTCTGCAGAAAATCTTAGCCCATCGCTTTCCTGACCACTTTTTAGCGCAATATTTTCGAGTCCAGCACCAAACGCAAGGAAGTTGTTGTCACCCAAAGATAAAAATCGCTTCCGAACTTCCAATTGTGTGCGGTTTTGATTGCTAAATTCGGATTCTTCCAAATCCGAATCGTAGTAAGCTCCCCGCACTCCCCACTCATTAAAAAGCCATACCTCTCCGTGAGCAAGCGTCGTACCAACATCCAGATCACCGTTAGAGATATCTGCTTCGAAATGATTACTCCAGAAAGCAACACCGGCCTCCCCATCAAGTGGTCCCAATGCATGGGCGAGCTGCCACTGAAGAAAGCCCAGGACCAACGCTAACGTGGTGGCTATTTTGTTTTTCATGGTATCTTTGGATCAATAATGTTCTTCCATTCTATCGTTTAATCTGATTTGATGAAATCAAAAAATTTCGACGAGCAACCTTCAGCAGTTTGCAGACTTGACACCTGGCTCTGGGCGAGTCGATTTTATAAAAGCCGAAAACTTGCCACAGAAGCCATCAAAGCAGGACATATATCGGTCAATGGGCAAAAAAGCAAACCAGGTAAGAGAGTAAGAATAAGTGATCAGTTAAGCATAAAAAAGCACCAACTTAAATATCAGGTGGAAATCAGAAGCCTTTCCGAAAAAAGACTCGGTGCACCGCTAGCCCAAACCCTTTATCATGAATCTGAAGACAGCAGACTTCATCGAGACGAACAGCTAAGAGTGCAAAAAGAATTGCGATCTGGCCTGTCTTTCGACAAATACAAACCCAACAAACGAGCAAGATTAAACATGCTAAGGGTAAAACAGCAACAACCCGATTAACGATTTTAAGATCTGCTTAATTCTTCTATCGACCTGATCGGCTATCGACCCGATCCACTATCGAAGAGTTGTAACAGGAAAATCGAAGCAGGAGTCCATAGTAAACTCCTCACACACCAGATTGAAATTAGGCCACGGTAAACTTTATGACAATAAACGGCGTCATCCTCGACAAGCACTCCTTCGATCAAGAAGATGTTGATCTATCAGCTCTAGCGAAATCGAACATCTTCTGGACTGAACACGGCAGTACCCAGCCACACGAAACCATAGCAAGAATCCAGAATGCAGAGATTCTGGTAACCAACAAGGTTCGTCTTGATGGAGAGGCCATTGCCGCCACGGAAAAACTGCGATTGGTTCTCATAGCAGCTACAGGGACAGATAATGTGGATCTCGAAGCCTGTAAAAAACGAGGCATTGTGGTTTGTAATGCAACGGGTTATGCCACCCCCTCTGTAGCCCAACATGTGTTTACTCTCATTTTAAATTTGACAACCAGTCTTGTTCGCTATCATCAGCTGGTTAGGGACGATCACTGGCAAAAGAGCGATGTGTTCTGCTTGATTGACTATCCGATTAAGGAGCTTGCAGGAAAAACCATGGGTATCATTGGGTTGGGAGTACTAGGCAAAAAAGTAGCAGATATCGCTACTGCTTTCGAAATGAACGTATTGACGTGGGAACGACCTAATAGTGCGCCGCCAGCTGACCCATCCGGCAAAGGTATACCGCGCATCCCACTGGATGATCTGCTGAAAAGCTCGGATGTACTGTCAATTCACTGCCCACTTACAACCCAGACCCATTCGCTGATCAGCAATCGGGAATTACGGTTAATGAAAAAAAGCGCTTTTTTAATCAACACTGCCAGAGGAGCAATTGTGGATTCAGATGCGTTGATTCACGCTCTCAAAACCGGTGAAATCGCCGGTGCCGGGGTTGATGTGTTGCATAGAGAACCCCCAACTAATGATCATCCCCTTATTGCCAATAGACTACCCAATCTGATTGTGACTCCCCATAATGCATGGGCGAGTATCGAATCTCGCCAGCGGCTTGTTGACCAAATTGCAGTCACACTAGACGCATGGATAGACGGCAAACCACGCAATGTTGTCAATTCGTGATTGCAGCCCCCCTTTCGTTATACATTCATTTTCCATGGTGTATAAAAAAATGTCCTTATTGCGATTTCAACTCCCACGAACTTAAGTCGGAACTCAATGAGACAGCATATATTGAGACGTTAATCAAAGACCTGCAACACGATCTGGCACTTTACAAACCATCAAGACGGATAGACAGCATTTTCATGGGTGGCGGCACACCCAGCCTTTTTTCTGGAAATGCCATGAATCGCCTTTTGATCCAATTGGCAAACCATTTGAACTTTATTCCAGATATTGAGATTACGATGGAAGTAAATCCTGGCGCTGTTGAGTATGACCGATTTGAATCATATCTGGCGGCAGGCATAAATCGCCTGTCATTCGGAGCCCAGAGTTTTAGTGATTCCCAACTAAAAAAACTCGGCAGAATTCACCGGGGAGATAACATTACCACCGCAGTTACTGCTGCCCGTCGAGCGGGCTATTCAAGCGTCAATATTGATTTGATGTACGGATTACCAAGGCAATCCATTGAAGAAGCTATACTTGATTGCGAGCAAGCCATCAACCTGTCACCTTCCCATTTATCAATGTATCAGCTAACCATTGAGCCCAATACCTTGTTTGGGAAATATCCACCAGCGTTACCTTCCACGGACGAATCTGAGCAGATGCAAAATCAGCTAATTGAACTGGCTGAAAAGCACGCCTATTCCCGATATGAAATATCAGCTTATAGTAAACCTGGATGTGAGAGTCGACACAATCTCAACTATTGGCAGTTTGGGGATTATCTTGGAATCGGAGCAGGAGCTCACTCCAAGCTCACAACGAATGGCAGGATTCAGCGCATATGGAAACCGAAACACCCAACCAACTATCTGAAATCCATTCGCAATGGTACTGATAGTGGTCCAACTAATTCAAAAACTTTGAAAAGAAGCGAGTTACTCCTGGAGTTTTCCATGAACGCCTTAAGGATCACAGACGGCTTCCAGCTAAACTTAGCTATTCAAACTACGGGATTATCAGAAAAAGAAATTCTTACGGGGCTCGATTTGGCAATCAGGGAGAAATGGATAGACTATCAACCTGACAGCGGTCGAATTAAATGCACCCCGTTTGGATATCGCTTTCTGGATGAAATTCTGGTCAGCCTGCTACCTGATCCATAGCAGGCATTGAACATTGATTGAATAAGAGTTCTCTCAGGAACCTAATCTTTCTGCGTGAAACTTAATATGCTCACCAATGAAGGACGCGATAAAATAGTAGCTATGGTCGTAACCCGGTTGAATCCTTAACGTTAATGGCTGATTCGCTGTCTCACAGGCCGTTTTGAATAGATGAGGCTTAAGTTGGGAGTCCAGAAAATCGTCCGCTCCACCCTGGTCGATAAGAATTTCTCCACTTTTTCGTCCTTCAGCAATGAGTTCAACTGCATCATACTGTTTCCAACTCTCCTCTCCATCGCCCAGATATCCTGAAAACGCCTTTTGCCCCCATTGCTACTGCATCGGTGCACAAATGGGCGAAAAGGCAGATATCGAATGATACTGATCAGGGTTTTTTAGTCCGATTGTTAGTGCACCATGGCCACCCATGGAGTGTCCTGTGATGCCCTGTCTTTGCTGATTCCCACTGAAACTGGAAAATACCAACTCTGGCAACTCTGATGTCACATAACTGTACATCCGATAATGCTGACTCCATTCCGTCTGGGTAGCGTCAACATAAAACCCCGCACCAGATCCAAAATCATAATCGTCGTCCTCGCCCTTGACCCCAGCCCCTCGGGGGCTTGTATCCGGCGCAACAAGTATTAAACCGTATTGCGCGGCATATCTTTGCGCACCTGCTTTAACAGTAAAATTTTCTTCGGTACAGGTTAGTCCTGACAAGTACCATAAAACCGGCGCATTATTCGCACCATCAGGCTGGAACACCGAAAACTGCATCGGTGTTCCAGTTTCTGAAGATTCATGACGATAAACACCCTGAGTGCCACCAAAACATCGTTGCTCACTCACTACTTCCATCGTATTACCCATCGAATTATCCATCGAAAAGATATCTTTATCGCCACTTTCGTCAAACTACTGATCGAACATTACAACGCTTCGAATTGACTCGCCTGCATGCATCAAATCAAAAGCATCATTAATTTGATCCAAAGGCATAGTGTGGGTAATCAGATCATCGATGTTGATTTTCCCATCCATATACCAATCGACAATTTTAGGAACATCTGTTCTACCTTTTGCTCCGCCAAAGGCTGTGCCACGCCATGAGCGGCCAGTTACCAATTGAAAGGGTCGAGTGCTGATTTCCTGGCCCGCCCCGGCAACTCCAATAATAATGCTCTCTCCCCAACCCTTGTGGCAACATTCCAAAGCCTGACGCATGAGATCGGTATTACCGACGCATTCAAAACTGTAATCAGCTCCACCATTAGTGAGATCAACAAGATAAGGCACCAGATCGCCTTCAACTTCTGTTGGATTCACGAAATGAGTCATTCCGAATTTTTCAGCCAACTCCTGTCTACGTGGATTGATATCAACCCCCACAATACGGTCGGCGCCCGCTAATCTCGCACCCTGAATAACATTCAAACCAATTCCACCCAGACCAAAAATAACCACATTGTCCCCAGGCTGAACCTTTGCTGTATTAATAACCGCACCGATGCCAGTAGTAACCCCACATCCGATGTAACAAACTTTGTCGAACGGAGCATCCTCCCGAATTTTTGCCAATGCAATTTCTGGCAAAACAGTGAAATTTGAAAAGGTAGAGGTCCCCATGTAATGGTGTAGTTTTTCTCCATTAATGGAAAATCGACTACTGCCATCGGGCATGAGACCTTGCCCCTGGGTTTCGCGAATAGCCTGACCGAAGCTCGGAAGGGCGGACGGGGGGGAAGGGGGGGGGGCTAGGGGGGGGGGGGGGGGGGGGGGGGGGGGGGGG
>JAALKB010000262.1 GCA_011088265.1 Gammaproteobacteria bacterium | reverse complement strand
ACCCACCCCACAACACCCCCCCCACCCCCCCCCCCCCCCCCCCCCCCCCCCCGCCCACCTTGACCGGTCAATTGACACACATCCGGGAAAGGTTCACCAATACCCAGGAGGCGCGAGCCCGGGGTTATAAGCCAGGACGCTTCTCATTCAATGTCAAGGGCGGGCGCTGTGAAGCCTGTCAAGGGGATGGATTAATTCGAGTGGAGATGCATTTTCTACCAGACGTATATGTTCCCTGTGATGTCTGCAAGGGAGACAGGTATAACCGTGAAACCCTGGATGTCCGATACAAAGGGAAAAATATCAGTGAAGTGCTCGGGATGACCATTGAAGAAGCATCGATCTTCTTCTCCGCAATCCCTGTTATCAAAAGAAAACTAGACACGCTGTTGGATGTTGGGCTTGGTTATATTACCCTGGGACAAAGTGCCATTACGCTTTCTGGTGGTGAAGCCCAAAGGATAAAACTCTCAAGGGAGCTCTCTAAAAGGGACACTGGCAGAACCCTTTATGTTTTGGACGAACCAACTACCGGCCTCCATTTCCATGACATTCGCCAGCTTCTTGTGGTTCTCCACCGTCTAAGGGACCACGGCAATACCATCATCGTCATAGAGCACAACCTGGACGTCATAAAAACCGCTGACTGGTTGGTCGATCTTGGCCCTGAGGGTGGAGATGGAGGCGGACAGATTGTGGCCACCGGCACGCCTGAGGATGTCGCGAGCAATCAGCATTCATTCACTGGCCAATACCTGAAAGGCGTGCTTAAAAAGTAATCATACTCCCTGAAATTATTGATTTCATCAGTGGTGTTTATCAAAACGCCACTGATGAAAAAATTTTGTCGAAGTTACTACCGAGGTTACTATGTGGCCAAGGTAATCCGAGGCGGATACCGGGTTAGACGAGTATCTTTTCAGGATCGCGAAGAGCTGGATATCCTGGATATCTGAAACCTGGCCGTTTATTAATTCCCATGTATCAATCCCCATGTATCAAACCATTGCATCCGGGACGCTAAAGCTATCTGATCGGAACAAAAATTTCCGTTATGAGGTCGCCGTCGTCTGTATCATTTGGGTCATTCAAATAAAGCTCAAACGGACTTTCGGTTTTATACGGCTTCAGTTTCTGGTATCGCAAGTAACTCATGGCGGCACTCCAGGCGTTGCCAAGATGACGGTAGCTTCCCTTATGAATCACCTTGATTGCTTTAACTCTTGAAACAGAGCCTATTTCACCGTTTTTGATACCCTCCACAGAATCTACCTGGTTCATCAATATATAACGACACTTCTGCTCAACGAAATCGACGTCATGATAAACTGCTCCGGGCGGGCCTGAGACAATCAGTTTTTCTGTCTCGATCAATTCCATGGAGGCTTCCATTAGCGAATTCATTGATTCACCAATATCCCCGATTGAGCAGGAAGCATTCACTCCAACATAAGAAAATGGATCTGTCTCCACCACACCCACCAGCTCGATATCGGACTGAACATCCCCAGTTTCCACATAGTCTTTCAGCATCTTTAACCCACGGTCATAATCCGAACCGATCATTGCTTTCATGGTATTCAACATAAAAAACATGAAAAATGGCAACTTTCCATGCATATGCCATGTTACATCAGTCTCATCTTCACCCACTGCGATGACATTCATTATGACATTCGCCCTGGATTTAAAAGGCTTTAGGAACGTCAATAACATTTCATGGTTTTCATCAGATGTAGAGGTCATCTCCATTCCACCAGCACCGACCATCTTGCCTTCCCATTGGTAACCATGGCCAGGTTTTCCTGGTTGACCCTGGTATTTCAGATCAACATTTTTCTCCATGCAAAGCCAGGGAGACCATTTTGGCCATTCATTAAAGTCACGAATAGCAGCGTTCACCCGGTTTTGGGTAGCATCAATGCGAATTTTTCTCTGGATATGATAAGCCGACATAGTTATCTATCTTCGTTAAGGTGATCCGGGCTTAATCATATTTCATCAAGTCCTATTAAGGCAATCTCGCCATAATCAATTTAGTTCCGCTCCAGTTTGCTTTAATTGTATTACATCACTCATTTGATGATTTCAGACATCGATTCTCATCGTTTGAAAGGCGTCAAGCAAATCACTGAAAGCATCCAGATAGGTATCTACATCTTTATCTTCATGTGCGAACGAGATTGATGGGCCGTGTAGAAAAATCGGTTCCCAAATGCCCCTGTTGGCCATGAAGGCACGGATAGCCAAATTGAAAAATCGATCAATACACTTGCTAGATTCGGCGCCGTTTTTAGGCAGTGCTTTGTTTAGACAGATACCTGTGCGGTTACCTAATCGGAAAACTGTCCATGGATAGTCTCTCTTCCTGATAGCTTCTTCCATGCCATCTGCCAGTTTGCTGGCAAGTCTTTGTACTCTCCTATAACCATCTTCGTTTAAAACATGTTCCAATGCAGCTCGAGATGCGGCGGTATTTAACGCATTACCATAAAACGTTCCGCCCAAGCCAATATTTTGCTTACCGTCAGTTTCAACGACTCGTGACGCATCCACTTTTTCACCTAATTCCTGCGACAGACCATAGGCGCCAAAAGGCACACCACCGCCCACACATTTTCCCAAAGACAAAATATCTGGCTCCAGGCCCCACAGATTAGTAAAGCCACCGAAGTAACCGGCTTGTGTGTGCGTTTCATCAATGATGAGTAAAGTGCCATATCGCTTTGTTAATTCACGTAATTTTTGATGAAACCCTTCCTCCGGATAAACCACCCCAAGATTCGTCATAACAGGCTCTGTCAAAATACAGGCGATTTCTCCAGTTTTTAGTTCCTTTTCAACCGCGTCAAGATCATTGAACGGAACGACAACTGTGCCCTCGACTACTTTCTTTGGTAAACCTAATTGCTCGGCCATCATCTTGCCAGGTTCATCGCTGGGGGAAACCAGCACTTCGTCGATATGTCCATGATATTTCCCATCAAACAGTAACACCTTGTCACGACCAGTCGCGAAGCGGGAGATGCGAATTGCCTCTGCGTTTGCGGTAGAAGCTGAGAGAGTAAATTGCCAAAAAGGCATGAAAAAGCGTTCCGCTAATAACTTGCTGGTAGCGATGGCATTTTTAGTGGGAAGTAAATAGTGACTGCCTTTGTTAAACTGTTCAGATACGGCTTCTGCGACCGCCTTTGGCCCAAAGCCACATACCATACTTAAATCACATTGGGACATATCCAGAAAACGGTTTCCATCGACATCGGTAAGGTGACAGCCTTCACCTTTCTCGATGAACATTTCGGTACCAGGATAAAATGCCGCCATCCACGATGAAGGAACACCCCATAACATTGATTTCCTGCTCTCCTCAAACAGGGAAATTGATGTGGGGATTTTCTGCTGGAATTTTTCAGTTTCCTGTTCGGTGAATTTAGAGAGTTTAGTGCGTTCTAAACAGAAGGTGCCTATGGAGATTGTTAGATCCTGTCAATTATGTAGTGAACGGGAAAATACGATAGGGAAAATACGGGGGCGGATTTATCTGGAATCTAACACGAGAATGCTGCGAATCTTGTTTCAATTCACCCAGCGGCGGAACTGGACCTGGATCGCACTTATTAGTACAGCGACAAAAAATTTGGGAAAGACAGGGCCGAAAGATATATTCGAAATTTAGATCAAGCGTTCCAGTATTGAGCAGACGATCCTCAACTGGGAAGAAATGATGATATAAAATCTGGACTACTGGTATATCAAGTCGTGTCTCATCTCATCTTTTCAGGGTAGTTGGGGGTGGTATCGCTGTTATCATAGTACTGCACAAGTCAATGGGTGATGTGAGACATCGCTAAGTTATCGACTCTTACCCCACCAGGTATGTGACATTGGTGCAGCTGCATCAAAAGTGCTTGCGCCCAAATCTTCCTGGATGCGAAGACATTCATTCCATTTAGCCATGCGCTCAGAGCGCGTAAACGAACCGACCTTTAGCTGACCACACCCAAGTCCAACAGACAAATGGCTGATACTGACATCCTCAGTTTCACCAGAACGAGCAGATACGACAGATTTCCAACCGGCTTGATTGGCAGCCTCAAACGCAGCAATGGCTTCGCTCAACGTACCAACCTGATTCACTTTAATTAACACAGAATTACAGGCTCCCTGATCCGCTGCCTGTTTAACGAGTTCCGCATTTGTCACTACATAATCATCACCGATGATCTGTACCTGTTCACCAAAGCGCCG
>JAALKB010000261.1 GCA_011088265.1 Gammaproteobacteria bacterium | reverse complement strand
TACGTAACCGAATATTCAGAAACTCAACCACTAATGAAAACGCCATGGCAAAGTAGATGTATCCCTTGGGGATATGGAAGTCCAGCCCCTCCCCTATGAGCGCGATACCGACCATCATCAAAAACGAAAGAGCCAGCATTTTAATGGTCGGATTTCGATCCACATAATCTCCAATGGTCTTTGCCGCCACTAACATCACCCCCACTGCGACCAGAATTGCAATCACCATAATAGAAACCTGCTCCACTAAACCCACCGCAGTAATCACCGAATCCAATGAAAAAATAACATCCAGGAGTGTGATCTGCACCAGCACTGATGAGAATGTAATGCTTTTGACATTTGCTTGGAGTTCTTCTTCGCTGTCAAAACTGCCGTGGATTTCCATGGTGGATTTAAAAAGCAGAAATAATCCGCCAAAAATAAGAATCAAATCCCGGCCCGAAATTTCATTTTCATAAATAGTAAACCAGGGCTCAATCAACCGCATAACCCAAACCAGACTAAACAGTAATGCCAGTCTTGACACCACCGCTAACGTCAAACCAATACGGCGGGCGCTATCTCGCTGGTGGGGTGGTAGTCGATTTACTAAAATCGAAATAAAGATAATATTGTCCACTCCCAGTACGATTTCCAACGAAATCAAAGAGACCAGAGCCACCCACCCTTCCGGGGTAAAGAACCATTCGAACATGTGTGTTTGCGTTTTCTATGTTGTTAAAAAAGATAAATACCTACCGGCATCGGAATAGAGCCAGGCTGATTCAACCAGCGATGGACGAATTTTCATGCCGTACAGCGGCTTAGATATAGCTTACCCGAATCAGTTCGATCAGCTAAGCAAGGGCCTGCGTTATTTCTGCCTCAATAGGGGGATAACCATCAATGAAGACCCATGTAAACTTCAGTGGAGTTTTCTCTTTTCCACTCTCACATCCGTTAAGTTCATTGAGGCGCAAAAAACAAATAGGTAGCACGTCGTAATTTCTCTGCAAATGCAGAAATTTAAATCCGTTCTTTTTGGAGCCAGGCTAATTCAAACAGGAAAACATTCGGTCATATTTCGCAGGATTATCAAAGTCCACTGTTTCATCCAGTTCCCGGGCCCATCGGTGCCCGGCGAAAACGGCGTCGGCGATGATCGAAGGTGAGTCGCAGTCGCCGATTTTCGAAAGGGATCGCATTTTTATGGAACGATCAGAGGATCTGGTTTCCAGATAAGTTTGAAGATCATAGTAAAGTCGATCTCGTGGGGTCCTTGCCGTTACCAATAGCAATGACTCACACTCTAAAAAGTGGGATCCACTGCCGTAGTGACATTGAAGTTCCGCTCGATGGCCGTCGAATCCAGATAGACTTCGGGAAGTAATAATATTGACCCCGAGGTCCATTAACCGCCTTTGAACCCGAGGCTGTTCGGCGGTATAACCACTCCAGGAGGAGACTTTGGCTTCGGGGGTGACGTAACTAACGGTTAACCCTAATTGGATTAGTTTCTCAGCCATAACGCTGCCCATGTAATAACCGTCGTCGTCATAGATCATAATAGCGCCGGTGGGAAATTTCTCCTCCATAATGTCATCTGGGGTAAACAGGCATTCTTCAGGTCCCAGGTTTGGAATTACTGCCTCGGTACCACGACCGAATCCATCCCGCCGCCAGTTAGCGCCAGTGGCAATCATGACATGATCCGCATCGACTTCAAGGATATTTTCTACGGTCATTTCGCTTTCCATGAACATTTCCACATTGGCCATTTTCGTCAATTGCTGAATTCGATAATCCCGAACCCTCGACCATTCCCTTAAACCCGGTAAGGCAGATTCCTTAGTGACCCTTCCGCCTGGTGCGCTGGACGCTTCCGCCAGCATCACGGTATAGCCCCGTTTACCCGCGGCGTGAGCCGCTTCGAGCCCTGCTGGACCGGCACCGACGATAAGTACAGTGGAATCTTCCTGATTTAATGTGGTTTTTCGTTGAGGTAAGATCTCCGGATGCCAATTTCGTCGCCATTCTTCCCCCATAGTCGGATTCTGTGTGCAGCGGATAGGGACCGCCAAACCGTCCGAGGCATAACAGATGTTGCATCCAATGCATTCACGAATATCTTCGAGCTGGTCGTTCATGATTTTATTGGGCAAAAAGGGATCTGCAATGGATGGCCTGGCCGCCCCAATAAAGTCCACGATTCCCCGTTTTACCTAGGAAACCATGGTATCCGGCGACGTAAATCGTCCCACGGTCACTACGGGTTTACTGGTGACCGATTTAACAAAATCCATATAAGGTTCCAGCGAAGCCTCTTTGACAAACCTTGAAACCCCCATTTCATAAGAGTAATCGGCGATATTGATATCCCATAAGTCTGGCAGCTCGGCCAGGTTTTCGAAAACTTCCCTAAGCTCGTTATAAACCGGCTCACCGTCTGATCCTCCGCCATCATCAACGGAAAATCGAACGGCCACCGCGCACTGATCTCCAACTGCCTCCCTGGTGTCTTCAATGAGTTCGCGCAATAACCGGCTTTGATTTTCCACGGAACCGCCGTATTCATCGGTGCGAGTATTCGTGGTCGATGACAAAAATGACGATAACAGGTAGCCGTGAGTAGCGTAGACATAGACAATATCAAATTCGGCTTCCTTGGCTCTAAGGGCAGCATTTCGATGCCATTGTCGCAATCGTTTTATGTCAGACTTATCCATTTGTCGGGTCTGGCAAGGGTTTCCTGCTAAATTTGGCACACTGGAAACCCCGAGAGGAACTTCCCGGCTAAAAAGATTGGAGGCCCGGGGACCTCCGGCCCACAATTCGACTCCAGCCAGGGCGCCGTGTTGGTGAACCTTTTCAGTCATTAATCCATGTGCCTTAATATCGCCTTGATCCCAAAGGGAATGATAGGGATAGGGCAGATCATCGGATGAAGGGTGAATGGAACAATACTCCGTGCAAACCACACCCCAGCCTCCTTCTGCCTTCACTCCCCGTAGCTCCGCCACCATTTGAGGGCGAAGCCAACCAAGGGCCAGTACAATGAGGAACTTGATAGAAGCGGTTTTTTGCGGTTACTGGCCCAATTTGAACGGGCTCAAATAGCTTTTTATATCTTCCCTGATATATTGGGTTTGATAAGTTAGTGGACAAAGAATGTTTCCTATGGTGGATTCTGATAAGCAACGACGGTTTGGTCTATAGCGCCGAAAATACTATCTCCATTACTATCCAGCATTTCAATACGAATACGATCTCCAAACTTCATAAAAGGGGTTTTCGCCTGTCCGCCATTGATCTGCTCAATCATGCGAACCTCAGCGATGCAGGAGTATCCCACTCCACCCTGATCGATGGACGAACCATGGTCCGTATTCTGTTTATTTGACACTGTGCCCGATCCGATGATCGTGCCTGCTCCCAACGGTCGGGTTTTTGCGGCATGGGCAATTAACTGATGAAAATCGAAAGTCATGTCCTCCCCGGCATTGGCCATGCCGAAAAGTTCATCGTTATAGGTCACATTCAGGGGTAGATGTAACTTGCCATCTCTCCAGTTAGTTCCCACTTCCTCCGGAGTGACCACGACCGGGGAAAAAACACTGGAGGGTTTTGATTGCAAAAATCCGAATCCCTTGCCCAATTCCTGGGGGATGAGGCTGCGTAACGAAACATCGTTAACCAGCATTAGAAGTTTAATGTGTTGCTCACATTTCTCCCTCCCCTGTCCCATGGGAACGTCATTGGTAATTACCGCGATCTCCCCTTCGAAATCAATACCCCAGTCTTCGCTGCCAATGGGAATATCCTCATAAGGACCAATAAAACTATCTGAACCTCCCTGGTACATCAGGGGCTCATGCCAAAAGCTTTCAGGCATTTCGGCGTTTCGTGCTTTTCGCACCAATTCCACGTGATTCACATAAGCACTGCCGTCCAGCCATTGACTGGCTCTTGGCAACGGAGAAGCGCAGGCCGTTTGGTCAAACACTTTGGCATCCGCCGTTTCGCCCCCATTCTCGTTTAATGAATCATAAATTCGGGATAAAAGAGGAGCCACACGGTCCCAGTCATCCAGCGCATCTCGCAGGGTTGACGAGATACCTGATGCACTAACACAATGTGCCAAATCCCGGGAAACGACGACGAGCTCACCGTCTTTTTGTTTTTTCAAGGAAGCCAGTTTCATGGAATGTTATCTATTGTGCTAATTAGTCGTCCCTGAAGAACCCGAAAAGGCTACATATCCAGTATAAACTGGA
>JAALKB010000026.1 GCA_011088265.1 Gammaproteobacteria bacterium | reverse complement strand
TTTAAAGAAGAATCGGTATGTTTAGGGGCGTATTCTTTTTTGTACTAGTGGCTTCTGTTTCCAATCCCTTTTATCCCCAATCGCGTAAATCTGACAGGTTGTTTCTGAAGGTCTGTTGCTGAGATTTACTTTTCGATACTTTGATAATAGTTCATTAGTATTTCAGCCACCTCTGGTCGGGAAAACTCTGCAGGTGGTGCGATGCCGTTACTGAGCATTTCTCTTACTTTTGTGCCTGATAAAAGAACAAAATCGTCTTTTTCGTGATCAGGTGCCTCGCACATCATGACGACTTTATTGAGTTTTGTGGAGTAGGCAGTATGGTCCGCCCTAAAAATTTCGATCTCTAATGCATTTGGTGGAACATCGGTATCGAAAATAGACTGGGCATCAAAAGCACCATAGTAATCGCCAACACCCGCATGATCACGTCCGATGATGAAGTGGGTTGCCCCCATGTTCTGCCGAAAAACTGCATGGAGTACGGTTTCTCTTGGGCCGGCATACAACATATCAAAACCGTATCCGGTGATCATGACGCTATTAGGAGGAAAATAAATTTCCACCATTTTGCGAATTGAGGCATCCCTCACATCCGCTGGAATATCACCAGACTTTAGCTTTCCAAGTAACATATGGATAACACAGCCATCTGCACCGATTCGCTCCATGGCGATGCGGCACAATTCTTCGTGGGCGAGATGCATGGGGTTCCTGGTTTGAAAGGCCACAATCTTGTCCCAGCCACTGGATTCGATGTCTTCCCTAATTTGCACCGCTGTACGAAAGGTCTCTCCAAAATCTGTTTCAAAGTAGCTGAAATTCAATACTCTTATTGGTCCGGATAGTATGGTTTTTCCCTGGCTGTTAAATGCGGCGACGCCGGGGTGGGCTGGGTCGTCAGTGGCGTAGACCTGTTTTGAGATGGTTTTCATCTCGACATCAGTAAAGGACTCAATTTCCTCGAGTTCCATAACTGCAACGATTGGGTTGCCTTGCACATTTGGATCCTGTAAGGCAATTGTTGATCCAGCTTGTAAATGTTCCGCAGAATCAACCAGACACAGGACCGGAGTAGGCCAGAAAAGTCCTGATTGAGTGTGCATATTATCAGCGACGCTCAAAGCATCTGCTTTGTTCATATAACCTGTCAGGGGGTTAAAATATCCTGCACCGAGCATGACGGCATTGGCTGCTCCCGCTGAGCTCAATAGTACCGAAGGCAGTTGCCTGGCTCGCTCCACCAATGATGCTCTTTCTTCCGCATCGTTTACGAATAAGGGATTGAGTTTGAGTGAGCCGTGGGGGTTTATCATGGTTTAAAATACTGGAATTAATTAGTTATTAAGGGAGCTTCCTATTAGAAGTTCCCCAGAGTGTTGAACAAGGGTAGCGTAATCATACTGTCTGCGTCCCAAGTAGCTGGCGTTCGATCAGGAATGTGCACGCTTTTCGCTAATGGATTGGGCGAGTTGATCAATGATATTGCACGTGGTATCAAAATTGATGCATGCGTCTGTAATACTCTGCCCGTAGGTGGACGCGACGCCATTAACTACATCCTGCCTCCCCTCAACCAGGTGGCTTTCTATCATCACTCCAATGATTCTATTGTCTCCGGATGCGATCTGGCCAGCGACATCTGCTGCAACTAAAACCTGATTAGCCGGTATTTTTTTACTATTTGCGTGACTAAAATCAATCATAACTTGTGGCTTGAGCCCTGCATTGGAAAGTTTCTCGCAAGTTTCGTTGACATTTTCCTTTTGATAATTAGGTTCCTTCCCACCTCTTAAAATAATATGGCAATCCGGATTACCCGTGGTTGTGAATATGGCTGACTTTCCTTCTTTAGTAAGGGAAAGAAAATGATGGGAATGAGCAGCAGATCGAATGCCATCCACAGCGATATCAAGGTTACCATTGGTGCCATTTTTAAGCCCGACTGGGCAGGACAAACCGGATGTGACTTCGCGATGTACCTGGCTCTCCGTCGTGCGTGCTCCAATAGCCCCCCAGGCAATGAGGTCGGCAACGTACTGGGGTGTAATAATGTCGAGGTACTCAGTTCCAGCTGGCATCCCCATGGTATTAAGATCCAACAATAGCTTTCTTGCCGCTCTTAGCCCTTTATTTATATCATAGGTGTCGTTAAGATCAGGGTCATTAATCAAGCCCTTCCAACCGACTGTGGTACGAGGTTTTTCAAAATAAACCCTCATAACTATCAAAAGTTGATCGCGATACTTTTCTTTGAGAGGAAGAAGGCGTTCGGCATACTCTACCGCTGCTTTGGTGTCATGAATAGAACAAGGTCCGGTAACGACTAGTAAGCGGTCATCGCTGCCGGTCAGGATATTATGAATGTCTTGCCGTGTCTTGAGTGTTGTTGAAGCCGCCGATTCGTTGATGGGGAGTTCCTTGTTGATTTCTGCGGGGCTAATGACCTGCTCAATACTGGCTATTCTCAGATCATCTGTTATTGTTGTTATTGTCACGGGGTTTCCTGTCTATTGACGCAAAAGCGCTGATTGTACGGCTATCACCGCTCGGTGTTAAGTCAATGTCCCTAAAATATCCCTTTATTCTGCGTATGATATTCCCCACTATTCCTTATGACGATTGTGATGGTTCCTGAGCGTTGTAAGAAGTGGTATTCCTGCGATATTTCTATAAGACCTGGCATTGAAATCAATGTTTTTTACTATGATGAAATAACGGTCTTTTAGTGTTTATCTCTTTGACATCTAATTGCTAGTTAAGTCCCATTTTTGGGAAATTGTTTTTTGACGGTAGCCATATAAGAGTCTATAATCCAGCGGCTTTTTTGAAAGGTCGGGAATCTGCAACTCGGATACCCCCCCTACATAACCGCTTATCAGCTCCGAGGACATTATGGCTGTACAAAAAAACCGCAAAACACCCTCAAAAAGAGGTATGCGACGTTCACATGATGGCTTGAAAGAGTCCACATTATCCATCGATCCCATAACAGGAGAGCAACACCGCCGTCATCATGTAACAGCAGACGGTTACTATCGTGGTAAAAAAATGGTTGCAACTAAAGCTGACGATTGATTCCCATAACACTGGTAATCAGATTGATTATTAATCCGTTCAAGTTTGTGTTTTCATTTGGGTGGTATTGATTAGATGGTTACATTATCTATTGACGTTATGAGTGGTGATCATGGTCTAAGCATTACTATGCCTGCGGTTCTTGAAGTGATTCAGCATCACCAGGATGTGAAACTCATACTGGTTGGTAATGAATCTGAGATTTCGGAATATCTGAAAGATAGCGGTGAGGTTGAAACTCAGCGCTTGACCATTCATCACGCCTCTGAGGTGGTCGGAATGGCAGATTCTCCTGCAAATGCGCTTCGACAGAAAAAAGATTCCTCAATGAGGGTCGCGATTAACTTGGTAAAAAGCGATCAATCTGATGCCTGCGTTAGTGCGGGGAATACGGGGGCGTTGATGGCCACAGCGCGTTTTGTGTTAAAGACAATACCAGGTATCGATCGTCCGGCGATATGTGCGAGATTACCAAGGGGAAAAGGATGTACCTACATGTTGGATCTAGGGGCAAACATCGACTCTCCTGCGGCAATCCTATATCAATTTGGGCTGATGGGCTCACTTCTTCTGAAATGCCTTGATGGAAATGATTTTCCGACTATTGGATTGTTGAATATCGGTGTTGAAGAAATAAAGGGAAATACCACGATTAGGGACGCATCCGATATGTTCAAAAAAAGCCCACTGAATTACATCGGGTTTGTTGAGGCTGATGATATTTATATGGGTGATACGGATCTCATTGTTTGTGATGGCTTTGTTGGAAACGTAGCATTGAAGACATCAGAAGGCATTGCTCAAATGTTTATGGGCGCTACCAAAAAAGAATTTTCTCGCAATATCCTAACTAAAAGTGCTGGACTGCTTGCCAAGCCTGTACTGAATGCAATTAAAAATCGTCTTGATCATCGACGATATAACGGAGCCAGTTTCCTTGGATTAAGAGGAACAGTGGTTAAGTCTCATGGAAATACCGATGCGGTGGGTTTTAGATGTGCAATAGAGGTTGCGATTGAGGAAGCGAGAAGTAATTTAGTGAATCAAATCGAAAATGCGTTATCATCCTCCCTATCTTTAGCCTAGCATCCACTTTTATATATGACTTTTTCCCGTGTTATTGGTACCGGTAGTTATTTGCCTGAGAAAAGACTAACGAACTCAGATTTGGAGCGAATGGTCGATACTAATGATGAGTGGATACGTATAAGAACGGGTATCTGCGAGAGACGAATTGCTGCTGATGATCAGTTTACCTGCGATCTTGCGGAGCAGGCATCTTTGAAGGCCATTGAGGCCGCAGGGATTAACAATAGCGATATTGATTTAATTATTGTTGCAACCACTACTGCGGATCAGGTGTTTCCAAGTACGGCCTGCCTATTGCAGCATCGTTTGGGTATTGAGGGCCCTCCGGCATTTGATGTCCAAGCAGTCTGTGCGGGCTTTATGTTTGCCCTGGATGTGGCTGATAAATTCATAAAGACTGGCAGTGCACGTTGCGCTTTGGTGGTGGGGGCGGAGACGTTTTCAAGAATTATCGACTGGACGGACCGCCGTACCTGTATTCTTTTTGGAGATGGGGCGGGGGCCGTTGTTCTAAAAGCAGATAATGAGCCTGGGGTTTTATCCACGCACATACATAGTGACGGAAAATATAAGGATTTGCTTTGTGTCCCTGTAGGTGTGTCGAAAAACTATAACCTTGTTCATCAAGGGCAGGCCTACACTACCATGGAAGGGGGAGAGGTATTTCGTTGGGCGGTCACCGCTATGAGCGATATTATTGATGAAACACTGCTAGCAAACAATATGAGTAAAGAGGAAATTGACTGGCTTATACCGCATCAGGCCAATATTCGAATTATTAATGCAGTAGGAAAAAGAGCAAAAATTCCGTCAGAAAAAGTGATCGTAACAGTAGATCGACATGGGAATACATCGGCCGCTTCAGTGCCCTTGGCATTGGATGAAGCGGTTCGGGATGGGCGGATTAAACCCGGTGAGCATATTTTGCTTGAAGGTTTTGGAGGAGGGTTCTCCTGGGGTTCTGCACTAATAAGGATGTGAGAAATTTCTTCGTACTAATAACTGGTATTTATCTAATAAAAATACAAAAACAATAAAAATACAAACAATGAATCAGATTCTAAAAGATCAGGTGTGTCTGGTAACCGGTGCATCAAGGGGAATAGGTAAGGCGATCGCTTTAGCCATCGCTGGTGAGGGTGGTGGTGTTTTTGGTACAGCGACTACGGAATCCGGTGCTGAAAAAATTAGTGAATACCTGACATCTGTAGGGAATGCAGGTCAGGGGTTGCTGCTAAATGTTACCGATCCTGATTCGGTTGCCCAAAGTGTTTCGGCCATTGTCGAAAAAAGCGGTGCGCCAACAGTACTGGTTAACAATGCGGGGATTACTCGGGATAACCTCTTGATGAGAATGAAGGAGTCTGAATGGGATGACATCATGGAGACTAATCTGAAGTCTGTGTTCCGTTTAAGTAAAGCCTGTTTACTAGGAATGACCAAGGCGAGAACTGGACGAATCATTAATATTGCGTCAGTAGTTGGTGTAACGGGTAATGCAGGTCAATCTAATTATGCTGCCGCTAAAGCCGGTTTGATTGGCTTTTCTAAATCACTTGCCCAGGAGGTTGCTTCCCGGAACATCACCGTGAATACAGTGGCACCTGGTTTTATCGCGACAGATATGACGGACGCACTGGGCGATGATCAAAAGGAAGCGTTACTCAAACATATCCCATTGGCGAAAATGGGGACTCCTGAAGACATTGCTAACGCAGTTGTCTTTTTGGCCTCTTCTATGGGTGAATATATTACGGGTTCTACCATTCACGTGAATGGCGGAATGCACATGTCCTAAGCTGTTTTTTTGTTCTGCTAGGTTAATCGGGTTAATCGGTATTTTTATATCGTCTATCGGTAATACCATAGTCAAAAAAGATAAAAATTAAAGGAAAATTTATTGGACTTGGTAGGGGTGATTGTTTACTATCCATTTGTCCAAAAATAGCCGTTAAAGGTTCTGGGTAAGAACCATTTTCGATAGAGTGATATTATTGCTCTATTATCAAAAGTCTCATCATCTGGAGGGTAAAACTCGAATGAGTACAATCGAAGAACGTGTAAAGAGGGTCGTTATTGAACAACTGGGTTGCCCAGAGGAAGCAGTTGTTCCAGAAGCTTCTTTCGTCGATGACCTTGGTGCTGATTCCCTGGATACGGTTGAATTAGTCATGGCATTGGAAGAAGAGTTTGACGCTGAGATTCCTGACGACGAGGCTGAAACGATTACCAGGGTACAAGACGCAGTGAAATACATTAAAGCACATGCGGATAACACGTAACAAAGGTAATATTGAGCAATATCGGCGAAGGGGGTTGTTGTAGAGCCGAAAAACTGTTTGTTATGACTTAGATAAGTAGGCAGCATCTGATGTTCTCAAAATCATCTTATGTTGTATATACTCGAACCGCTGCTCTTATTTCCCTGGGTGGCGGTTTTTTACTTTATGAGTCTCGGATTTAAGTTTTCACTAACAACAGTCCAAACTAACTTTTAGTTATGAGTTAAGAAATGAATAAGAGACGTGTAGTTGTTACCGGAATGAGTATGATCACTCCGGTTGGTGTTGGCCTCGATGCTTCCTGGTCTGCGATGGTTGAAGGTCAGTCTGGTATCGCCAGGATTAGCCATTTTGATGCTTCGAATGCTTCCACTAGCATTGCAGGAGAAGTCGAAGGTTTTGAGCCAGGCCAGTACATGCAAGAACGTGAAGCTAGAAGGATGGACCGTTTTATGCAATTGGGGATTGCAGCGGGAGTGGATGCGTTTAAAGACTCTGGAATGGACTCGGAAAAGCTCACAGAGGCGGAGGCAGAGAAAATTGGTGTTTATATGGGGTCTGGAATCGGCGGAATTACTGCTATTGAAACCAACACTGCCCTGTACGAAAAGAAAGCAGCGAGAAAAATTTCTCCCTTTTATATTCCTACTACTATCATCAATATGATCTCTGGTAACGTTTCCATTATGTTAGGTCTTAAAGGCCCTAATCTTTCAATGGTCACGGCGTGTAGTACGGGAACCCATGCTATCGGGGAGGCCAGTCGGCTCATCGAATATGGTGATGCTGATATTATGATCGCGGGCGGAGCCGAAGCACCAATTTCGCCAACTGCAATCGCTGGGTTCAGTGCTGCTCGTGCCCTAAGTAAACAAAACGATGAGCCAGAAAAAGCAAGCCGTCCATGGGACACAGGTCGAGATGGTTTTGTCATGGGTGAAGGTGCCGGTGCATTGGTTCTCGAAGAGTACGAGCATGCGAAGAAACGGGGAGCGAGAATTTATGCCGAGCTTTCGGGGTTCGGTATGAGTAGTGACGCCTATCACATTACCAGTCCGTCTCCAGGAGGAGAGGGTGCTGCCAGATGCATGTTGAATGCACTGCGTAATGCATCTATTGAGACTGATAGAGTGGATTACTTAAACGCCCATGGGACGTCGACTGGATTGGGTGATATTGCTGAAACCAAAGCGGTTAAAAAGGCATTTGGGGATCGAGCCTATGAGTTGGCGATTAGTTCCAATAAGTCCATGATCGGACATTTACTTGGGGCTGCTGGTGGTGTGGAGGCGGTAATGACAGTAATGTCGATTTATCACAAAACAGTTCCTCCAACTATCAACCTCGATGACCCTGATCCGGAGTGTGATTTGGATTATGTGCCCGCTGAAGCAAGGCAAAAAGATGTTAGGGTAGCGTTGAGTAACTCATTTGGGTTTGGTGGCGCCAATGGAACACTGGTTTTTAATCAGATCGACTAGACCTACCGACGAATTCATTGATTATCAATGTCGGTTGTTTGCTTAAGATGATGTTCTTTTTTAGGTAAATGACTCATCAAAATTCGGATTTCTCCAGCGAATGGCAGCTTTTTAAAGCTGCCATTCGCTTTTGGTTTCACATATTGTTAAAGTCTGCCTTTAAGGGGATCCTACATGGGATCTGTATAATAAATAAGTGACCTCAGGGGGCTTGCCGTTCTTCAAATATCTTAGTATGACGGTAGAGCCAAAGGGTCGTGTAGCAAACCAGGAGTCGTTAAGGAGTCGACTTCGACCCTCATCAAAACGCCATCGTTCTAAAAAGACAGCACTACTTCATTGATCACCATGATAGTTAAACCATTATACAAGGCACTGTTTTCAGCTTTTTTAGCTGTGGCATTGCTTTTGGCAATTACAGTAGGGTATTACCATCATTCGTTGGACCGTCTGCTTAAATTTAGTGATGAGACCTTTACGGTAGGTCGCGGAGAAACGTTAAACTCGATTACTGGACGTTTGCAAGATAAAGGAGTGATCGACGAGCCTTATACGCTGAAAATTAGGTCTCGATTAAGTGGGATTGATAAAAAGATACACGCAGGAGAATACCGACTCCATAAAAACGTTACAATTCGGAGTCTGCTTGATCAATTTGCCCGGGGAGAAGGGCAGGTTGAGTTTAAAGTGGTGATTATTGAGGGCTGGTCGTTCAAACAGATGCGCCAACTAATCGAAAGAGCTGAAAAACTAAAAAAAGTCACCATTGGGTGGGATGATCAGAAAATAATGGAGGAGTTGGGATACCCGGATTTACATCCAGAGGGACAATTTTACCCGGATACCTACTACTACAAGAGTGGAGATACGGATCTCTCAATCTACCTGGTCGCATTCAATCTGATGCAGAAAAAGCTTGATGAAGCCTGGAATAACCGAAGTGAAGGGATCATGATTGATTCCAGATATGATGCTTTGATCATGGCGTCGATTATTGAAAAAGAAACTCAATATCGACCTGAGCAGCCGACAATTTCTGGTGTTTTTGATAATCGACTGAGAAAAGGAATGAAGCTGCAGACTGATCCTACGGTAATTTATGGGTTAGGAGACAGTTTTAACGGAAATCTCACTCGAAAACATTTAAGGACTGATACGCCGTATAACACTTATACCCGATATGGCTTGACACCCACTCCGATCAGCTTACCCGGTTGGCAATCGTTGGATGCTGCGGTTAATCCTGCGAACACTGATGCTTACTATTTTGTTGCGAAGGGGGCTGGACAACACAAATTTTCTCGAACCTTAAGGGAGCACAATCGGGCAGTTCAAAAATACCTTCTGAGTAAATAACGTTTTTGATCAACAGACATGACGGGTTTTTTTATAACGGTGGAAGGTGGGGATGGTGCGGGGAAAACGACTCACCTTAAATTTATTCATGAGTGGTTGCAAAATCGTAAGGTGAAAGTGCTCCTCTCCCGGGAGCCAGGTGGAACGGAGATTGGTGAAAGTATCAGGGAGTTGTTGCTTCATGGGCGAAGGAGAATTACTGATGAAACTGAATTATTGCTTATGTTTGCGGCCAGAATGGAGAATATAGAGCAGTTGATTAGACCTGCGATAGCCAGAGGTGACTGTGTCCTTTGTGATCGATTCACGGATGCGTCCTACGCCTATCAGGGAGGAGGAAGAGGTATCAGCAATGTTCGTATCTCTCAGTTGGAGCAATGGGTTCATGGTGATTTGCAACCTGATCTAACCATTGTGCTCGATGTTCCCATTGAGACGGCGATGAAGCGAACTCTTGACCGCGGGGAAGCGTCAGATCGATTCGAACGGGAATCCAGGGATTTCAAAAATGCAGTGAGACAATCTTATATTGATCGAGCGGAACGATTTCCTGATCGTATAAAGGTGATCGATGCCTCTAAGAGCATCGAAGAGGTTGAATCCAGCGTTGAAACTGTTCTCCTCGATTTCTACACTGATTGGCAAATAGATAACGCTAAAACATAATGTTTATCTGGCACCAACAGGAATGGCAGCAGCTTACCTCCGTAAAATCATTGCACCATGGTTTAATGATTACTGGTTCAGGCGGCATTGGTAAACGAGAATTCTGTCTGTCGTTTGTAAAATATCTGCTATGCGACAATACTGGTTTGAAAACTGGAGAGGAGGGCTGTGACCAGTGTCAGAGCTGTGAATTGTTTAGAGCGGGCACCCATCCGGATTTTCACCTGATCACCAGCGAAGTTGAAAGCGCTCAGGCGAGAATATCGCTGATATCAGCGTATGGAGATCGATATCAGAATGTTCTGGCAAGAGATAAAAAAGCGAAACCAGGTAAAATTATTACCGTTGATCAGATCAGGCAGCTGATTAGGAATTTTTCTACGCAATCCCATATTTCCTCTCATAAGGTAGTACTAATCATGCCTGCGGATGCCATGAACACCAATGCTTCAAATGCGCTCTTGAAGCTTCTGGAAGAACCGCCGGGTAATTCGACGTTGATTTTAATGACGCCATCTCCAGGCTTTTTGCCTGCTACCATAAGGAGTCGGTGTATGGTGGTAAACCTTTCGAACCCCGGCAATCATGTTGCGCTGGAGTGGTTAAGTCAATTTATGGACCAGGATGCTGCTGAACTTTCGCTGGAGCTTGCCAACGGAGGACCGCTGAATGCCAAACTACTTTTCGATAACGGATTTCTTGAAACCCGGAGTCAGTATATGAATCAGCTGATCGATATGGTTTCTTCCAGAATTACACCCTTGGCATTGGCTATGGATTTAAGCAAGTCTGACTTGCCCGCTTTCCTTGATTGGTTCCAGGGTTTTATTTGTGAACTTATTACATGGCGTGTCAGCCACGTGGCACCTAAAAGGTTCGATGTAAGTGATCGGGTATGGTCTACTAAATCATTTTCTGTGGAAAAGCTCTATGGGTTGTACGACAGAATTGGTTTTTATCGTGGAATTGTGCGGGAACCGATTAATGCTCAATTAGTAACTGAAGACCTAGTGTTAATGCTAAGGAGTGCGATTAGATGATAGGAATAAGTAGGTTGTTGCTATCTGGGCATCATCGAGTTGCTGCACAATCGCCGTTAGCAATCGATGATGGTTTGTCTGGGTTTCGAACTAAAAACCCAACGTGGAATAGGTTAAAAGAAAACAGGAAGGAAATACGTATGCAAAAGGATGAATTTAATCAGCAACAGAAGGTGTTTTTTAGGGGAAAATCTGACTACACCGCAGTTCCAACATTGGAAACAGAACCCCACAAGGAACCGATAACGTTGATATACCGAAACCGTAATGAACTCAAATCAGCTCATCTACCCTTCATCGATGATGGAGGGTTGTTCATTCCTACCCATGAATCATACACAATGGGGGAAGTAGTGTTAGTTAAGGTTGACTTACCTGACAATAATGAACCACTTGTCCTATCGGCCAGGGTTGTCTGGAAAATGCCCAGGGATTCTCAAAATGGAGCTCCCATGGGGGTTGGGGTCAACTTTCCAGGGAGTGCTGGAGCTGCGTTAGCCCACTGTATAAACGGACTGTTAAACGCGGACACTAAATAGTTACAATCTATCCTTTTTTGATATGCTACTCGTCGACTCACATTGCCATATTAACTTCGAAAAGCTAGCTAAAGACATGCCTGCAATGCTCGCTCGGGCTGCGGAAAACGATGTGCGATATATGCTTTGCGTTTGCGTTAATCTGGAGGATTATCCCCAAATAAAAAAGCTTGTCAGCGAGCAGGAAAATATTTTTTCTTCTGTGGGAGTGCATCCGCTGTATACCGAATGCCATGAACCTAAGGTAGAAGAACTGGTAGAACTAGCTGCTGATAAAAAGGTGGTCGCTATCGGGGAAACTGGTCTGGATTATTTTAAAGGTCGCAATCAAGAGGCTTCCACCGGTGAGCTGACAGATGACATGGAATGGCAGCGTAAACGTTTTAGGCGCCATATTGAAGCTTCGAGGATAACCGGAAAACCGCTTATCATCCATACTCGGGCAGCGGCGAACGATACAATGGATATTCTTGAGGAAATGGAAGCGGGGACTTCGGGAGGGGTGATGCATTGTTTTGCAGAGAACTGGGAAGTTGCGAAGCGAGCTTTAGATATTGGTTTTTATATTTCTTTTTCCGGTATAGTGACTTTTAGGAATGCAGACTCGCTTCGCGAGGTCGCAAAAAAAGTTCCATCAGATCGGTTTCTTATTGAAACAGATGCTCCTTATCTAGCGCCAGTACCCAAACGCGGTCAAACCAATGAGCCGGGTTTCGTGAGATACACGGCGGAAGCCATGGCGGAATTAAGAGGGGAGACCCTGGGAACAATTGCTGAACAGTCTACAAATAACTTTTTCGCGTTGTTTTCGTCTGCCGAAAGAGATACCAAAAGAGATAATATTGATATGAACCGATGCTATTCTTAAATGCCCTGGCAATGGGATATTTCCCCCATTAACTAACCTTCCGTATACGGGGTAATTGGGGGTATAGAGCAATAGGGATATAGAGCTCAATCATGGAACGCTTACACAGCTGGGGTGAAACCGGCTGGAGCCTGGCCAAATTCCCCTTCCTGGAACAAAAAACCGACAAGGTGTTGTTCGATCAACAATTGATTGCTAAGGTCGCTGGAGTTTAATTGGTATTCGTTAATGATCATTACCAATCGTTCTAACCATTGTTGCCAAGCGTCTTTGGAAACGTTTTCATAAATTCGTTGCCCTAGTTCTCCTGGATAAGGCGGTTTGTCCAGACCTTCTGCTTCACTACCCAATAAGCTACACTTTACGATTCGTGTCATGATTTTGTTCTTTGGTTACTTGAATATGGTTACAATGTCACTATATCAAATGATGCCTATCCGGGGAATTTCAACACCACAAAATTCGCTGTCTTATGTGACGTTGTAAACCGGTTATATACCGGATTGTATCCCGGGTTATGCCTTGGTTTTCGTCCTGGTTTTCTTCTTGACTTATATCTCGGATTGGCGATAGAAATTGAACTGGTAGAAAGGTATTATTTGTTCCAAATAGAATTTGATCAAGTGTCAGAAACTACTGATTTTGGAGAAGATGGGAAAGAGTCTTTACTTCCCGGTTTTACTGCCTTGGTTTTTACTTCTCCTAGGGTCTCCTGATTCTGCATCTACCAGACCATATCTACCAGACCATGAAGTGTTCAAATGATGAATTTATGCATGCGAGATTTATCTCTGAGAGAGAAGCAGCATGAATCAGGTTTCAAGAGAGCACAATAATTGTAAACTACAATAACCATACCATCTATCATGAACATGTATAGCCATACACTAACCGAGTCTGATTTAGTTGTAACTCAAAGTGCCGTCGAAAAAATTACCAGTCTTGTTAAAGACACAAGTGGTGAGGTTTCTGCGGTTCGAATCTATGTGGCCGGAGGAGGATGCTCTGGTATGAATTATGGGATGACTTTTACTGAAACAGAAGACTCTGTGGATAGTGTTATGTCCAATGATGAAGGCTTCAAGTTAGTGGTTGACCCCATTGCGCTTGGTTTTCTTGGCGGTGCCGAAGTTGATTACGTGGATGACGGAATAAATGCGTCTTTTGTTTTTAACAATGTTTTCCAGGCAGTCGGCGGTAGTGGGGCCTGCGGCGGATGTGGAGGCGCAGGTTAGTTCTTTTTATTGCCCCATTGTTGTTCTAAACAGATTTCGACATGTCAGACGAGAAGCACACAGATCAGCATGGCAGTGATACAGGAACCATTGTTGAAAAATCAAAACCGGCACTAAAGAAGCCCTCCCTTTATAAGGTTTTGCTACACAATGATGATTACACTCCAATGGAGTTCGTTGTTGTTCTGCTAATGCGGTTTTTCAATTTGACTCAGGAGAAGTCAGAAGCCATTATGATTCATATTCACACTAAAGGAGTGGGGGTATGTGGTGTATTCCCTAGGGAAATAGCAGAAACCAAGGTGCATTTGGTAATGGATTTCGCCAATAAGCACCAGCACCCCTTGCAATGCACGATGGAGAAAGAGTAATCCGACATGCTATCTGAACGACTGGAAATTGTTTTAGGCAGCGCCGTGACTACGGCGAGAACCGAAAGACATGAAATTATCACTGTTGAGCACTTGCTCTACGCATTGCTTAACGATAAAGAAGTTCGCAAGGTGCTGGTCGCCTGCGGAGGTGATATAGAACAACTACGGACGTCGTTATTGAGTTTTCTAAATAGGGATATCCCAGTTTTAGACGACGAATCTGAACGAGACCCTCAACCGGGCTCAGGGTTTCAACGAGTCCTCCAACGGGCCATTATGCATGTGCAAAGTTCCGGAAAAAAGGAAGTCGAGGGCCCCAATGTTCTGATCGCCCTGTTTGGAGAAAAGGAATCTTACGCTGTCTATTTTCTTAGCCAACAAGGGATTAGTCGATTTGATATTGTTAATTATGTTTCCCATGGCATCGCCAAAACACCTGAAGGAGATCGTCTACCGGCACCTCAGGACGAAGATGATATCGACGGTGAAGCGGAAAGCGAGCAAGAGGAGGGGCCGCTGGATACCTACACTATCAATCTTAATGAATTGGCACAGGAAGGTAAAATTGACCCCCTAATTGGGCGACAGAAAGAACTTGAAAGAACGGTTCAAATACTTTGCCGCCGACGTAAGAATAATCCGCTTTTCGTGGGCGAGGCCGGTGTAGGTAAAACGGCATTAGCTGAAGGTTTAGCTAGACGAATTGTACGCAATGAAGTACCTGAGGTCTTGAACGAGTGTACGATTTATTCATTGGACATGGGGGTGCTGCTCGCCGGTGCAAAATACCGGGGTGACTTCGAACAACGACTTAAAGCAGTGTTAAAGGCTCTTGACAAGGAGAATGATGCCATTTTATTTATTGATGAAATTCATACCATTATTGGCGCTGGTGCTGTTTCTGGTGGATCGCTGGATGCTTCGAATTTACTAAAACCCATGTTGGCATCGGGAGAATTGAAATGTATTGGCTCTACCACTTATCAGGAGTATCGAGGTATTTTCGAGAAGGACAGAGCGCTTTCCCGTCGTTTTCAAAAAATCGATGTGGTTGAACCTACTATTGATGAAGCGGTGGAGATTCTTCGAGGGCTAAGAAAGAAGTTTGAAGAGCACCACGACGTAAAGTATTCTCAACCAGCGCTAAGAACGGCAGTCGAACTCTCTGCGCGCTATCTCTCTGATAGAAAATTACCGGACACTGCTATTGATGTGATTGATGAGGCAGGCGCAAAAACTCGATTGAGTGATGCAAAAAACCGTAAAAAAACTATCGGTGTTAAGGAAATCGAGAGGATGATTGCGGATATCGCCAGGATCCCACCCAAGCATGTGTCAGCATCAGATTTGAAATCACTAAAAAACCTGGAAAGGGATCTGAAAATGGTGGTTTTTGGGCAGGATAATGCAATCTCCATGTTAGCATCTTCGATAAAAATGGCGAGATCCGGACTTGGGAACACGGAAAAACCCATCGCGTCCTTTTTATTTTCCGGACCAACAGGGGTTGGCAAGACAGAGGTAACCAAACAATTGGCGCATACTCTTGGAATCGAATTTATTCGATTTGACATGTCAGAGTACATGGAAAGGCACACCGTCTCACGTCTAATTGGTGCACCTCCAGGATACGTTGGCTTCGATCAGGGAGGTTTATTGACCGAAGCCATTAACAAGCATCCCCACTGCGTATTGCTGTTCGATGAAATAGAAAAGGCCCATCCGGACTTATTTAATATATTACTGCAAGTGATGGACTACGGCTCTTTAACGGACAACAATGGAAGAAAATCCGATTTTCGTAATGTCATTATTGTTATGACTACCAATGCAGGTGCTTCGGAAGCTGCTCGTGAGTCCATGGGATTTGTAGCACAGGACAACTCCTCTGATGATATGGAAGCGATCAAAAAAGCCTTCAGTCCAGAGTTTAGAAATCGACTCGATAATATCGTTCGTTTTGATGGCCTAAGTGAGAGAACCATTATTCATGTGGTGAAGAAGTTCATCATGGAGCTTGAACAACAACTATCAGAGAAACAGGTAACTTTAGACGTGGAGAAGTCAGCCCTGAACTGGCTTGCCGGGAAAGGCTACGATTCAGCCATGGGAGCCCGTCCTATGGCTCGGGTGATCCAGACGAATATTAAACAACCCCTTGCGGAGGAATTGCTATTTGGCAAACTTTCAAAGGGTGGGCATGTTGTTGTTAAAGTTCGAAGCGACGAACTGACATTTGATTTTCAATCCTAATTGAATGGGAATAGCCGGTCCATAGAAATTACGGGGAAGTATGTTTGGTGAAGGTGAGCTGTTCGCAGAAAGCCGTAATTATGGAAAAGAGGTGTTCGTTCTACCCTTTTTTGTTTCCCGCAACGGTAATACACTGCGCTTTTCCATCGAGGTTTGCCGCTCTTCTCAATCTGCTCCCTCTAGGGTAGGGAGTATAAAAAACGGAAGTTCTTTGGCTATCATTCTTATGCAAGGTTCTGAATAACTTCTAATCCTTTGCTTCCTATGAGGTTTGTTATATTCCGCCTCATTACTAATACATTGAGGATAAGATATTGGGTGCTGTGTGTGTAATCGTGGGAGCGGGTGAAGGGCTTGGTCGGGCTTTGGCTGTAAAATTTGCCGCGGAAGGTTTTAATATTGCACTAATCGCCCGATCTGAATACCGTTGTGCTGGAACCATGGAGGCGGTTAGATGCTCGAGCAAGAAGGTGGATATTCAATTTTTTTATGCGGATGTCTTGAAACCGGAAACCGTGGAGTCATCGATTTCCGCTATTGTCGAGGCGATGGGTGAAATTGACGTTCTTATATACAATGTGAGAGGGGCTTTTAAAGCATGTGCGCCACTGGACATGTCTTATGCTGACCTTGGGGATAACTATCAGCTAGAAGTCATTGGTGCGTTTGCTGCGGCTAAATCAGTTCTACCCTCAATGATTAAACGCTCCCGTGGCAGTGTATTCTTCTCAAGCGCTACCGCGGCATTTAGGGGATCCGCTCACTACCCGCTGTATGCTATTGGTAAATTCGGCCTGCGTGGCTTGTCCCAAAGTCTCGCCAAAGCCTATGGGAAAGATGGGGTTCATATTGTGCATTTCAGGTTGGATTGCGATCTGGATGTTCCTATTATGGAGAAACTCTATGGAGACAGATACGACCCAACAAAACTCGCGGACCCTGAAGATGTGGCAAAAACGTATTGGTTGACTTATTTGCAACCCCGAGGGGCTTGGAGTAATGAGGTAGAAATACGACCGTCTAGTGAAACATGGACCTACTAAAACCTCACTTGTATTTAATAATCATGTAGATGAAACAATGACTTATAAACTATATTATGATCTGGGTAGCGCATCCATGGGAGTGAGAGTCATCCTTGAGGAAATAGGGGCGCCCTATGACATCATTCCATCAACCAAAGATAGAAGTTTACCTCGCTCTGCGAAACAAATGGCGATCAACCCTAATGGCTGGTTACCAGTTCTTACCTGGGACGATGGCGCTATGTACGAAGCCGCTGCAATGGCCGTATTTCTATACGACCGTCACCCTGAAGCCAAACTTGCCCCTGGGATTAACGACCCTGAAAGAGGTGTATATCTACAGACCCTGGTTTATTTCTCCAACTCAGTACAGAATGCCTTCCAGCTCAATTACTATCCGGATCGCTTTGCAGATACACCTGACGATGAACCCTCCGCCCAACGACGGGGCATCAGAAGATTGCACGAAACCTGGCGTGTAATAAACGATCAAATCGGCTGTAATGAGTGGGTTCTGGGGGACCGATTCAGCTCGGTGGATATTTATCTTTTTATGTTGACCACTTGGCTAGACCAATCCAGAGGGCATCCTGGCACTGACCTTTTTCCAAACGTAAAACGAATCGCGGATACCGTGATGGCACGACCCAGTGTGCAATTTGTTTATAAAAACTGGATATCAGACCAAAAGAAAAGACAAGGCAAAAAGTGAGTTCTCTCTGGACATATTTGTAAACATCAATAAAGATGAGTATTCACAAATAGACTATGCCTCGGGTGAAATTATAGAAGTCTGTAGGGTGCAAGGCGCTTTGCTCATTGCACTCTACTTGTCTTGGTATCTCCTGAATATTTGACATAAAAAGCCCTTGAGAGTTTTACTCTACAAGGACTTTTGCGTGCTTCTGATACTCAGTAGCACTGATAGATGGTGGAGGTGGCGGGAATCGAACCCGCGTCCGTAGATCCTACACTCACCGGCTACTACATGCTTAGTCTGCGCTTTAAGTTAACCTCTCTGCCAGTAGGCTGACGGACTTACAGAGCGGCGAGTTCGATTGGTTTTAACCGTCAGATAACGAACAGATCTGACTAGCGAGCCTTTCTAATTTGACCTTTCAAACCCCAGCCGGAAGGCGAGCCAGGTGAAAGGACTAGCCGACTTAAGCGGCTAGTGCGTAGTTGTCGTCGTTGGCAACTGTTTTTGTGTAGCTGGATTTACGAGGAACTCTACACCTCGACATGCTCCGATGGCTTCGTGACCGACGTCGAAACCAGTCACCCCCATAGAACTGATTATTATAACAGGTATCTGTTTGGATGTTGCAGAAAGCTAAAACTCCAGGTAGGTCAGAGGTGGGCAACTGTTTTTTGATTGAGTGCTGGAATGGAGGTTGAGGGCTGGTGGGCTTTGTTTTTCTAACCCTGTTTCAACATACGATGTTTGTCTCGATCCCATTCTCTTTGTTTGATAGTTTCTCGTTTGTCGTATTGCTTTTTCCCTTTGGCTAGTGCGATCTTTGCCTTGGCTTTGCCTTTTTTCCAATAAAGGCTGAGGGCAACAATAGTATAACCTTCCCGTTCTGTGGCACCGATGAGTTTACCGATTTCCTTACGATGTAAAAGTAATTTTCTGTCGCGAGTAGGGGTAGCGACAATGTGGGTTGATGTCGATTGTAAGGGGGAAAAATGGGCGCCAATAAGAAAAACTTCTCCTCGGATAATGATCACATAACTTTCCTTAAGCTGGGCTCGACCCTCTCTAAGACTCTTTACTTCCCATCCTTGTAATGCCAGTCCGGCTTCGAATTGTTCCTCAATGGAATAATCAAAGGTCGCCTTGCGATTTTGAGCGATGGTGTTGGAGTCTGCTTTTTTCTTTTTACTTGCCATGGGTTGCTGGTGATAAAAACGCTATCCTGTCCTGCCAATTTGCTTCAAAGGGGAAATTATTGGTGCAAAAGAGCCGGGCTGGAAGAGATGTCTATGAGGCGAAATAGTCAACGCTAAAGTATAATCCAGAATTTTGATTTTGTCTGAAGAATCGTAATTTAAACCATGTATACGGTGCAACGCTCAGCCCTTGTCTTTCACAGTGCTGAAAATATGGCGATGCTGGTAAATGATGTTGATCGTTATGCCGAGTTTCTTCCCTGGTGTGGTGGCTCCAGGGTGCTGTCACGATCAGAAAACGAGATGACCGCCCAAATTACTATTGCTTTCAAGGGTATAAAAAAATCGTTTACTACCAGGAATCAGATTGTTGGAAGCGAACAGACGGTAGTGACTCTCGTGGATGGCCCATTTGAGTCTCTCTCGGGGGGATGGGTATTTAAAGCGCTGGAAGAAAATGCCTCCCGAATTTCTTTAGACCTGACGTTCACCTTTTCTAACCCATTGGTTGGAAATGTTGTTGGTCCCGTTTTCAGAACCATTGCAGATTCCATGGTCGAATCCTTTTGCGACCGTGCTGACCAGGTTTATGCTAAGAGAAAATGAGATGAGATTGGATATTGAAGTGGTATATGCCTTGCCTGAGCGTCAGGAAGTAATTTCGATTAAATGTGAAAATGGTACGAATATCGAGCAAGCCATTCTTCAGTCTGGAATTATTGATCTATTTTCTGAAATAGACTTGAGTGAAAACCAGATTGGCGTTCATGGGATGAAACAACCTCTGGATTATGAACTGTCTAACTTCGACCGAGTGGAAATATACCGACCACTCCAGCTTAGCCCTACGGAAGCTCGTCGTTTACGGGCTAAGTCTAAATCAAACTAACTATTTTTCAGTGCAGATTTTTGTTTTAGGTGATTTTTTTGATCCATTTTTGTTAGCTCCGTTAATGTATTGATTGCAATATGGAGCCGTTATTGGTATAAACTTGGCCCGGAAAATCAGCCTTTAGAATCGTAGGTCTGATTTTCTGGTTTAAACAATAATTGATTCGAGTGAACATTGAATGGCAAGTAAAAAGAAACCTGAGCACCTGATACACGGAGTTAAGCCCTATAAGTCCAAAAAAGGAGAAGAATACATGGGCAAAGCTCAAAAAGGACACTTTGATGAAATTTTGCGAAACTGGTTAGCAGAGTTAACCACTGAAACTACCCGTACTGTGCTAAATATGCAGGACGATACAGCCAGCCATCCGGACCCTACTGATAGGGCGAGCCAGGAAACTGATATGACTCTGGAGCTTAGGGGACGTGACCGGGATCGTAAGTTGATTAAAAAGGTTGAAAGCGCAATCGCTTTGGTAGATTCAGATGATTTCGGATACTGTGAAAACTGTGGGGAAGAGATCGGGCTCAAGCGTTTGGAAGCTCGTCCTACCGCCACCTTATGTATCGATTGTAAGACGCTGGCCGAAATTAGAGAAAAGCAACTTTCCTGATTTCATAAAACCTCTAGCGAGGGTCCGCAATTGCTTCCCCCAGGCATTGAACCTGTAAAGGCTGTGGGAGGCACAAGATGCTCTTGAAGTCTGGTGTGGAATCAGGCTTCAAGAAAGGATCAGCCTATTGCCCAACTTACTGAGATCGTGGTTCTCCCATGGTTTTCGTGCTCCCCGAACCTGTTTTACAATTTATTCTTGCTGACGATAATTCCGTCTTCGTCGGCGTAGAGAAAATGACCTGTCTCGAAAAATGCACCAGCGAAATGAACGATCACGTCAATTTCACCTTTCCCTTCCTTTTGGCTCTTTAACGGAAAGGTACCGAGGGCTCTTACACCGATAGGCATTTGGTTGATGTCAGCACTGTCGCGAATTAATCCATTCATCACTACTCCGGACCAGCCATTATCTACCCCCATTTGTGCCAATACGTCTCCCAACATCGCACAGCGTTTTGATGCCCCAGCATCAACAACCAATACGGACCCATTACCGGGTAGCTCGAGCATTTGTCGAACCATCGAGTTGTCTTCATAGCACTTAACAGTTCTGATAGAACCGCTGAATCGTTTGTTGGCACCGAATGAACTAAATACAGGAGTGCAATATTGGATGTTGGTATGCTGGTCTGATAGGTCGGCTGTTTTCATGTTTCTTTGGTTGTAGCGTTCTTAATTTGAAATTTGTAATTCGGTATATCTATCGGGAAATTGATTGCAAAATCGTAAGGACTGCTTGTATGGAAAAATGTCGTGTCGCTTTTTGGCGATAATATCACTTTGTATTTTTTTCCAATAGGATGGTGACAACAAATCTCCGTGGTGTTTCAAAAATAACTCTCTGACCTTGGGATGGTTGATCACAAAGTGTTCGAATTGCTCGGGAAAGAAATCGTCTTCGCCAACGTGAAACCAGGGCTCCGACGACATTTCTTCTTCGGCAGATCGGGCCTGGGGGATTGCCCTTATTTTTACCTCGGTCATATGACAAATTTCGTCATAGTCATAGAAAATCACTCGTCCATGCCGAGTCACTCCAAAGTTCTTTAATAGCATATCTCCGGGAAAGATATTCGCCGCAATCATTTCCTTTATCGCATTTCCATAGCTAATCACGCTTCCTCTAAGCATTTCGTCATCGGCATGATCAAGATAGATATTAAAGGGAACCATTTTACGTTCAATGTACAGGTGCCGAATGATGACAAAACCGTCTTCGATCGAAATACTCGAAGCAATGGTATTTTTTATTTCTTCGAGCAGATCGTCGGAAAAACGTTCAATGGGAAATGCGACATGGGAGAACTCAAGAGTATCGGCCATGCGACCAACCCGGTCGTGAACTTTTACCATTTGATATTTCTGTTTAACGGTTTCTCGATCTATTTGCTTGGGCGGCGCAAAATGATCCTTTATTACTTTAAAGACATAAGGATAAGACGGTAATGTAAAAACGGTCATGACCATTCCCTTTATCCCTGGGGCGATAATCAGTTTGTCATTTGAATGTTTCAGATGATGGAGAAACTCACGATAGAAAAGTGTCTTACCCTGTTTTTGGAATCCAATGGAAGTATAAATGTCTGCTCTTGTTCTGGTGGGGAGGATCTCCTCAAGAAAAGAAACCAGTCCAGCGGGCACTCGGGTGTTGACCATGAAGTACGCCCGGGTGAAACTAAAAATCAGGGCAATATCATCAGGTTCAGTAATAATGGTGTCTACGTAGAGTTTGAAATCGTCGGAAATAAGGATTGGAATAACAAATGGATGGGTCTGTAAACCAATTACTCCACGTCCTACAACATAGGCGGCCTTGTTTCGAAAGAAAAGAGCAGAAACCACTTCAAGGCGGCGATGGGGCAATGGTTTCTCATCGGATAGGGTGTAGGGTTCAAATTTCTTTACGACTAATTGGATATCCCGTTCAAGATTTGCCCAGGGCCGATTGAGGTTCAGGTTTTGAAATATTCGACGAAAGATATCCGACAAGGGCTGACTATCCGGGTAATAACTCGAGTATGCTGGATCATCCATATCGAGATGGTCTATGGCAGTACTGGGTTTGACAAAAATATGACGGTTGTTGAAATAACTGCGATCAAATAATCGACAAAATACTGAGTTATAAAAACTCTCCGCCAATTCAGGCTGTTTATGTTCATAAAGTGACCACATGAACCATCGTTTTACTTCCTGCCACAGATTTCGGTCGAAAACTGACAAATCGAAAGAGTTCTTTAAGTTTTCAATGGCTTCATCTACCCGGTTATCGTAGAAGTAGATGCGTTCTTTTCTCGCTTCCGTTTCTCCTTCCCAGTCTGCAGTTTCAAATCGTTGTTTTGCTAACTTGGTTATTCTCTGAAACAGATCATAATGATGGTTGAAGCCGTCGAGGATCGATTGAGCAATTTGTCTGGCGAGTTCTGAGTCCATAAAAATCGGTAAAAGTAAACTAGTAGTCCAGGGCGAGTGTGAATGGTCCGTCATTGAGTAACGTCACTTGCATATCCGCTCCGAACTTTCCGGTTTCAACCTGTGTGATACTGGATAGTCGGAGCTTTGATACGAAAAGATCAAAGCAGCAGCTCGCTGCATCTGGTGCCATGGCTGCACCGAAGTCAGGTCTTCGTCCTTTTTGGGCTTGTCCATATAGCGTGAATTGGGGAACGGCGAGTATCCCGCCGCCTACGTCCAATATAGAGTAGTCCAATTTCCCAATGCTATTAGGAAAGATGCGAAGGTGCAGAATTTTCTCAATAGACTTGTCGATTTTTTTATCGATGGAAACTAACGCGTCCATTTCGTCTTCTTTTCCAAACCCAATCAATAACATCAAACCCTGTTCTATGGCTCCAATCACGGTGTTCTCCACAGTGACTGAAGATCCCTTGACTCTTTGTAGAATAATTTTCATATAATGCAGCCGCTGCATCCAGCGCGTACGTCGGGATTGATCTCCATCGTACGGATTTCCAACGAAAGAATAAAACCTCTCAATTTTTATGAGTGATCAGATGACTATAAAAAGAATACAAACCCAAACCAGAATGAGTCAGGCCGTTGTACATGGCAATACAGTATACACCGCAGGTCAAGTGGCACAAAGTGCTGGAGGAGAGTCTGTTGCGAATCAGACTGCTAATATCCTTGAACAGATCGACCAGCTATTGGCTGAGGCGGGGACCGATAAAGCCAAACTCATATCTGCCACGATATGGTTGAGTGACATTACTACATTTGGCGAAATGAACGAAGTATGGGATGCATGGGTCCCCGAGGGGCAGGCTCCCTGTCGAGCGTGTGTTGAGTCAAAATTGGCTTTACCAAAGTTTACTGTGGAAATTATGGTAATTGCCGCACTGGACTAATTACAGCACCGGGCTAAAAGAATAGGGGACAAAACCCTGTCCTTACCTGTATGGCAACGCTATCAATATCTAATGTCATGTTTGTATAGGAATAGATTCTCAACCTGAGTGTTGACAGGGTTTTGTTCTTCCACTGCGGAGATCGGTTGTCTATGGTGTTTACGTTTTTGCCAGTATCCGGATCAGCTCTTCTGTCTAGCGTTAGAATCCAGGCATTGCCCAAACATTCGAATTTAGAACGTAACATCAGGTTTTTATTGAGTGAACTTTTCGACAACGTTATAAAGCAGTTTTGAAATGTTGTTGTCACCATCATTATGCAGTAAGCTGCCGCAGAAAGTAATCGAGCCAGTCGCGAATAACAGTCCTCCAGACTCCAGCTTCTGGTATATCATATCGGCTCGTAACAATTTTTCGACGGGTTCTCCGGGCCAATTTGTAATGTGTGTTAATTGCTCCTCCGGAACGAGTACAAAAGAATCATCGTGCCCTTCTGAACTAGCCAGAATTTGAATGTCTTCATTGGAACCCAATCGATAGTCCACGCGATCAAGTTCAAATCCGGCAGCGCCCCCACCGCTGAGACCGAAGTCTCCAAGAATGTCATCATTAATGCCACTGAAAATCCAATCTGTATCGGTCTTCTTTAATGGTTTCATTGGATCATTACTGCCCTTTTGCCACGCCGGGATCTTGCTTCGGCGGTAATAGCTTCCCTTGAAGGTCCCTTGGGCAGAAAACCCAATACCTGCTATTTTCTGAGGAGGATAGCCATTACGTCGCCACAAGCCACCATAACTCCCATCGAATGCCTGATAATATTCACCAGGCTCCGCAGCCCAGGCACGAATGCCTCCTTCCCCTCGGCGGATTTCCAGCAGAGATGGATCTTCGTCATGCAGTGAAATTTTCCAATAAAAGCCATTGCCTCCGAGATACATAAAATTTCCGCCGCTGGACTGATATTGCTCAATGGCATCCAGTGTTTGTCGTGTGTGATATTCAGGGTGCGTGCCGGTGGTGACTGCAGCATAAGACTTAAGGGCATCAACGCCAGAATCATGTAGTTCCTGATCGGTGACGATATCGTATTCGATCCCTTTGGATTCAAGCCATGTAATGAGATGACTGTCTGCCTGAAAGTGTCTCAATCCGGAACAACCATCTTCACTAGCGCCAAAAGTAATATAACCAGGACGGATATTCATCAGTGGACGTTTGGCACTGGCGTGGCAAATTCCACTTCCGTCATGATGATTGTTGTAGGTTGATAATCCATACTCCTGGTTTACCGCCGGATACCAGGGATAGGCATTCCATTGTTTTATGCGATCAATCCACGTTAGGTCGAAGTCGGGGCGCGCATGATTTCCGTAGACAGTGTAGGTGAATGTTGAAACCAACACGCAGAGTTTTGCCTTGGGTTGGTTAATACCGGGGCAGACGAAAAAGGGAATTTTATCAACTTGGTCGCCGCAACGGATTCTGGCCGCGTAAGTACCGGAAGGAAGGTCCGGTGGAATAATAAAACGGAAGTCTGTTTCCCACTCAAAATCGTAAATGTCATCATCATGGAAATGAATGGCGCCGTATTGGTGAGGTGCGTGGCGCCAAGCCATTTCGGATCCATCCCAGCTAACTCCAGTCATGGCTCGGGTGGGAGAATTTACCAATTTTCCATGACAGCCATGGGGCCCTTGGTCCTGTATCCGACTGGTTGAAATGCCCTGGGAAAAGTCCCAGTGAAACACAGGTTTGGTTTTTAGAGCGGTTATTGGTTTCAGGAGTTGGTCTTCGTCCAGTTCTTCTTCAAAAATTATAGGAGATTCCAGTTTCCCATTGAAATGGTTTTGAGGTCGTGTTTGACTGTCGGCGGCAAAAGTGATGGAGTGCGGTTTAATGCCTGACATCTGCCAGTCCATGTCTTTGCTAACAGAATCACTCAGCCCAAAACCCAAAGTACTTTTCCATTCGCTAGATCCAATGGTGAGCTGGGAAGAATGTGCATCGTGTATTAGCCAGATTCGGTACCAATGACGAGTCTTCAGCAGCTCTTGATTGGTAACATGGCATTGGTGGGTGCCTTCCGTGAGGATACCCTCGACATATCCTTGCTCATTGATCGTCAACTCAATCTGAATATGTCCATTCGCAGAGCATAATGACAGTATATTTTGGCGTCCAATTCCAGGTGACGTTGGCCATATTATGGCTGTTAAGGTGAAAGTAGAAAGGTGTATGGATTTGTCTTTAACCTTTATGCGTCCATAAGAACCAGGATGAAAGGGTTGCACCCTGGACGGAAATGCCCCACCAAAATCTATTGGGACATCATGTTCTATCAGACCAGGACCTTCCGGATTTGGATCAGCGCAAATGACGCGAATAAGATCTGCTGAAAATGGGTGTTCAGAATCACTGCTGACTTTGAACTCGACGGTGTCCCATGGACGAGCTGACAATCGATCGGTATATCCAATGAGAGGTATCAATTTTGGCCTGCGGTTTATTGGTTTAATATTGATGAGGAGATAAGAATTCTTCTTGGCTGATTCTCTTTCGAAGTGCGCTTTGGGCTCGATGACATCCGGGGTATCGGGTGAGAACTGGTGATATCTGGACATACCCGTCGTTTGAACATGCCGCTCGAATACCTCAGGGAAAGTTTAGTTGATAACCCGCCACAACGGTATTTGCTGGAAGCGTTAGAAACTCTTTGCCGCTTCTGCGAGTTTCGTCTGAACGGAGTCGCTGTACCACATATCCATGAACTGTCGATCCTTTTCTGCACGGTATTGGTCATAGGTATGTTTTATCGCAGCGGTTCGGTTCTCTTTTATTCCAGCAAAAGCCGGGCCGCAGTTCTGAGCCAATGGTAATAGCATTTCAAGCCCACGTTTTTCTACTTCCTCCATGGGTTGAACTTCGTCGATTAGTCCGCTGTTCAACATGGTTTCCATGTTAAAAAAATCGCCGCTGTAGATAATGTTGGTAGCGGTGCGATCTCCGACTATTTGACGGAGAACCAGATCCGTAGCGAATGGAATGGGAATACCCAATTTTATTTCATTAAGTCCAATTCTCTTTTTTCCCTCGGCGCCGACTCTAAAGTCCGTACAAAGCGCAAGCACCGCCCCCCCTGCGATAGCATGGCCTCTCATTGCGCAAACGGTGGGGATAGGAAGGGTATAAAGATCAAAGAAAAGTCGATTGAATGTTGTCCAGAAATGACTGAACTCATTCCTATCTAGATGGATCAGATTGGGTAAATCGAAACCAATGGAAAAGAATTTTTCCCCGCCTGCCAATAACAAACCCTGGTACTCATCTCCCATGGACTTTTTTATCTGGCCGATGCGTTCTTCCAGTAGGTTCAACAAATTCAAATTGATGGGACTGGTTACTCCATTGTTCAAACGGAGAATGGCGATGTTCTCCTTTTTTTCTAATTGAATCATGATTGGCGTCACTTGAGTCTGCTTGTCTTACTATCTACCAGTAGTGAATGGCGTTGGTATATATATTCTGAATGTCGATCAGATTGGTTTCCTGGGGAGTATTGGCTATGGCACGTTTCTGTCTGGCAGAGGAGTCAGCCAGAGCGTTGACGTGGGCTTGCGTAAAACCCACTCCGCTCAATCCATTGGGCGCATTGGTTTTCTGCATTAAGTCGAT
>JAALKB010000260.1 GCA_011088265.1 Gammaproteobacteria bacterium | reverse complement strand
CGTGCAAATTTACGATAGTTCGCCTAATCGTTTCCGGATAATCTCCAATACAGGAATAAAACAAATCCAGCTGATCACCCCGAAGTCGGGTAGCCACATGTCTAATGACCATACCCTCTGGTGTAACAGGAACTCCTTCGAATATATCGGGCCCCTGTTCGAATGGCCCAGACCAGGATTTTGCGCGCAGCAGTTTGCCACCCCAACCAATCGCATAAAAATAGTTGCCATAGTGAAATACGCGGAAATAGCAAATTCCTAAAATTGGTTCTTCAGCCCTGAAATCGATGCCATTGGATGACAACGCTAGCCGGGTTTTTTGTCTCCCATCATCCAGCATTCCGTGATAATACATACGGATAACACGTTGGCTATGATCAACGTGAACATCGGGAGAAGCGATATGCGCATACAAAAAATCACCATTATCTGGTGCTAACCATGCCTCACTTTCAGTTTCATTTTCTGCTTCCTCCTTTGATCGGATTCCCGGGGCTGCTGTTAAATCCTCAGCCACAAAACCAGAGTGTTCAACATCTAAAACTCCAGGTTCATAAACTCGCCATGGCCCCGTCAAGCTATCACCATAAGCCATTCGAATATAGCGACCTTCATGGTGGGCGAAATAAAGATAATAGCGCCCAAGGGGCTCTTCCAGCCAGTCTGGAACACGAATCAGTGAAGCACCGTTTATATTGCTCCCTATGTGATCGCTGAGTCCGCGATGGATGATAGGCTCATCAATCAGTCGTTTAATCCCAAGAGGCATGAATGATTTCTCCTAATAGAAAATTGCGTCATCGTATTTAGTAGGCACTACTCAATATCCATAACAAACTCACTGATATCACTAATCACGGTTTGTTCCCGTTCCGTCTGAGGAGAATGGCCACAGTCTTCGTATACCCTGATTACCACGGGACCCCGTGTCTGCTCCCGTAAAACCTCTAACTGCCTTATCGTCCCGTATTCGTCCTGGTTTCCCTGTAGGCACAATACGGGCATTGTGATCCCATCCAGAAAATCACAAATAGTCCAATTCCTAAATAGTGGATTCAGCCATACATCATTCCACCCCCAAAACGCATCATCAACCTGTTCGCCATGATATTTTTCCAAACGTTGACGAAGATCTGTGGTTTCAAATAAATGCCGTGCCGTTCTAATGCCGTCCAGGGACACGTCTTCAACAAAAAAGTGTGGCGCCAATAACACTAATCCACTCACTCTGGGTAAAAGAGCATTCCGGCCCTCCCTGACCACATCGCTACCAGCGTAGATTGAAATAATTGAAGCACCGTCCGAATGACCAAGCAGGATCACTTTTTCCAGGTTTAACTGCTCAAGTAGAACCGACAGATGCTCTGCCTCCCGGTGCATGTAGTCTACTGTTCGTGGCAACGCACAGCGATCCGATCTTCCATAACCAAAGCGGGAATAGCTGAAAACTCCCCATCCCGTTTTCTCTAATAACTTTTTTGGAAAATGTTTCCACAAGTCCACGCAACCCAGACCTTCGTGCAGCAGGATGAATGTCGGCTGGTCCGGGTCGCCTTCGATCCAGTGGTATTCCAACCTGCCCGACTGCCAGGGACTTTGGATTTCAATGAAGCCGCGATGGTCCAATGTGGTAGAAGCTCAGCTATCCGTCAACCAGATGTTATCAGGTTCCTTGAGTTTGAAACGTTGAATTTTCCCCGTTGCGGTTTTAGGCAAGTCGTCCACGAATACGATTTGTCTAGGGTACTTCCATTTTCCTACTTTCTCTTTGACCCAATCTTTTAGTTCTTCAAAAAGCCTATCGTCATGTTGGACTCCCTTCAAAACCACAAATGCCCTGGGTTTGGTTAGCCCGTCTTCATCCTCATAACCCACTACCGCTGCTTCCAAAACAGCATCATGGGCAATCAGAGCAGATTCCACTTCAAAGGGTGAAACCCAAATCCCGCTGACCTTGAACATGTCATCGGTTCGACCACAGTAGTAATAGTAACCTGCCGTATCCCGGGTGTACTTGTCACCGGTCCGCGTCCATTCGCCCTCAAATGTGGTGCGGCTTTTTTCTCTTTGGTTCCAGTAGCCGATAGCTGAAGAAGCACCTCTAACCAACAATTCACCAATTTCGTCTCCTGTGACCTCTTGCCCCTGCTCGTTGACCAGGCGCAAGTCGTATTCAGGTACTGCCTTGCCTGACGACCCATAGACTATGTCTTCTGGATGATTGGACAAAAAGATATGCAGCAATTCCGTCGAACCAACGCCGTCGATGATGTCCACGTTGAACATTTTCTGCCAGCGTACACCCACTTCTTTCGGCAAAGCCTCTCCCGCAGAAACGCATAATCTTAATTTTTCGGACGAAATCCCGGGACCACAATTCGGATAAGCCAACATGGCAGCATATAAGGTGGGTACTCCATAGAAAATAGTGGGTTGGTGTTGTTTTAGGGTGGCGAAAACCGTCTCGGGCGTGGGTCTCGTCGTCCACAAAATAGTGGTCGCTCCCACGGACATCGGAAAACTCAATGCATTACCAAGCCCGTAAGCGAAAAAGAACTTGGCTGCGGAAAACACCACATCATCTTTTTGAATACCTAATACACCCCGACCAAACAGGCGGGCGGTTTCCGCCAGACTGGTATGCACATGGGGCACACCCTTGGGCATTCCGGTTGACCCTGAGGAATAAAGCCAAAAAGCCACATCATCACAACAAGTATCCCCAGTCGCATTGCCGTTCACCGAGAACAGATCCGACTGGTTGGAAATCGTCCGTTTAAAATCAACGTGGCCCCGAGCATCGCCATCGAGAACAAACACGTGTTTCAAAAAAGGCAAATCAGACAAAATTGGTTCAACCACATCCAGCAGCGAAGCAGAAATAAACAAGGCTTTTGCCCGGGTATCCATATATAGCGATATTGATCAGTGCCTAGCAGGGTATTGAGAGCTGCGGGTACCACTCCTGCCCGAATTGCTCCCCAAAAAATCACTGGCCAGTCCACCGTATCGTGAGCCAATAATGCGATGCGGCTTTCCTGCTCAACCCCATAAGCCGACAATAGATTTGCCATTCTATGGGTATTGACACCAAGTTCGCCATAGGTGATCGAATGCTCGGGATCAACAAACGCCACTTTGTCCGCTACTTCGCTATCAAGATGACAATCAACAAAACCACACACCGCATTATACTGACGTGGATAAATCATGGAATGTTCTACCTAAGGGGGAAATTCAAAACTAAAATTTAGAACTAAAATTTAAAACAAAAAATCAATAATAGAGCCCAACTATACCTAGTTACGTAAAAAATTAGTCGTCCAACACATCAATCCTGTGTAGAAAAACCTCTCTCATTTTTGGCTCTACGGGGACGAATTCTTCCATAGAGAAGACCAAAAATAACTACTCCTCTCACAGAAGTGGCTATTATAAGGGCGCATGGCGTCTTGATTACACCATCAAATACCGAATCGAATTACAGAATCAGGCATCAAAAACTAGCAAATTCATTAACCCAATACCCGGTGTGGAGTTGGAGCGTTTGAACTTTACTACAAACCTGATTCTGGTTCTCTGGGAGTGATTATCCGTAAGAGGTAGCTCAAAACTGGAAGGGAGAATCCCCTCTTCCAATGACCAACTCCTAATCGTTTGCCAACCGTCAGTTGATTTGTTTGAAACTTGAATCTTTAGTTCCGATTTTCTGATATCTCCGGACCCTCCTCCCAATATGAACGAAAGCCGGGGTGCATTGTAATTCGACAGATCAAACTCTTGGGATGTCAGAGTTGAATTCACAGAGCCCTCCATATTATTAGACGATAGGCCAGAGAAAAACGCACATCCAATTTCTGAACTGGCAATATTTCCACTAATGTAATTCGGACAAAAATCACGCCACCTCCACTTTACATCTCTGCTTGCCGTGGAGTCATGAACCTTCCATTGACTCAGCCCTCGCAAACTGAAGCCCGCCAAAACCCCCATCTTTTTGAATCTTCGAGTCAACTTGCTTATCACTTTTCTGGCTGGACTGTTCGCCGCACTGTTTTGCAGGAAATGATTCGCACTGGAATAAGCAGCACTGAGGTCACCCAAAACGTTATATCCGATGGCCTTTGCCGCAAAAACCTCTATAACATCTACCCCTGACTTCTCCAATAACGTGGCCTCCCTCAACAAAGCCACGGCGTTCCTCTCACCATACAACCCTTTTCCCATGCTCGACGACCAACCATTCCGTGCTTTTTCCACGACACCTTTTACCCCAGCATTCAACCGGGAGGTCCATCCT
>JAALKB010000025.1:21871-27901 GCA_011088265.1 Gammaproteobacteria bacterium | reverse complement strand
ACATTATCCCTGCTTTCCCTTCTTTGACGAGTTGCACTTACTAGTTGAATTCAAGTTATTAGATAAATCTGTTCCATCAATCAAGGCGTCAAGCTCTTCATCGTCGCATTCAAGAAGCTCCCGAAGCTGCGCTCTTGTCGGCTTAGGACTCTCCTTTACTTCATCTTGTAATTGTCCCAATGTTCTCAGAATTTCCAGTTGCGCCGATTTACGCTCCATTTCCATTACTTTGTTGAGTACCTGCATGTTCACAACCGCACCAATCGGGCGCCCATTTCGGGTAATAGTAACAGGTTGTCGCTGGGCTTCGTCGAAGACCTCTCCAAATTTATTTTTTGCTTCTCTAGCTGGATAAGTTTTCACTTTCTTCATATTCTCCACAAAAGAAATATAGAATAATTGTAGCTCTTTTTAAACAAGATGGTTTTTGAGGAGGGTTGATCTGTGTAATGGGTGGCTATTTCCCAATCATCTGATCGTTCAGGATAACCTTGGCCTAAGCCCTACAAAGGCACGTAAAGTTCCACAGGGTTTTGTGAAACTCATTGATATATAGGGGATACGTCCCTTTTGGTTCCCCCATATTTTCCAGGTTTTAGGCTGCTAACTTCACGAAAGGTATTCATACAATGTCCTAATTTTGTCCCTCCAGGTATCTCTTTAGCCGAAACCCTTTGATGAACGAGGGCTTTTCCTGACTGAAATTTCCATGGGTGTCTTTGTTTTGGTCTGTTTTGATGATAAAACAGGCATGACTCTTTACTATCAATCCTGAAATACTACTTTTGACGATGCTCAACTAATGCTGCCTATTCTAGATATTAGTGGTTACCTCGCTGATCCTACCGGCAACGAAGCATTGGAGTTTGTTGACCAGCTGCGTGCCACCTGCCATGGGCCAGGGTTCTTTTATCTGACCGGACATGGTGTTGATAAGGCGCTGGATGACGAAACCCTCGACGTTGCGAATCAGTTTTTTGAATTACCCATCGCTGAACGTAAAGCGTTGGCCATTGGAAATTCTCCGCATTTTCGTGGTTATACTTTACTCGAAAATGAAAGGACTGCAGGTCAAATAGACTGGCGTGATCAAATCGACATTGGCCCCGAGGAGCCCGCTCCCGTACTCAAACCTAGTGACCCTCCCTGGCTTCGACTACGTGGACCAAACCAATGGCCTCCCAGCTTGCCTTCGATGCCTCATACAATCGGTAAATGGATGGGCCAAATCCAACCTCTTGGGATGGCATTGCTGAGGGGGTTGGCTCAGGGGCTTGGACAGCATCCGGGCTATTTTGATGACAGAGTGACACCAATACCAACGGTTATTTGCGTGCAACCAAACACCAGGTAGTGAGTCCGCCACCGGGCAGGCAACGGCTGTCAATCGCCTATTTTATGAACCCCAGACTTGATGCACGGTTCGAGCCCGTTGACTTACCAGGTGAGCTTGCTGCCCACGCTAACGGAGGGCAGAACCCTGATCCGGCGGATCCTGTGTTTGCTACTTTCGGTGCCAATACCTTGAAAATCCGAATGCGATCCCATCCCGATGTAACCGCGTCATATTATGCGGACGTCGACCTTAACGATCTGTAGCGGACGATAAGCAGAAATTAGCGGTCAGAACCCATACCTTTTCCACTGTCGATTAATACAGGCCATGACAACCACCGGCGATCAACAAAGGGAGACGAAGCCAGAGCGTTGGACTGGTCCGATGGTTTGGGATGGTGACTACATTAAGCAGAAAAGCGATTGGATAAGTTACCTGACAAAAAAAGATCTCGCGACCATTTGGGCCGCCATCAAATCGACTAAATTGTCGAATAAACCTATCGCTAACCTCACCCAACTTGATTTTCCATTCGAAGATTTTGGCCAACGATTGTTGGCAATCCGGGATGAGATACTAAAAGGACGTGGCTTTGGTCTAATTCGCGGCCTGCCGACCAACCAATGGAGCCACGAAGACCTTATGCGGGCGTATTGGGGAATCGGAGCCTGGCTCGGTAATGCGGTATCACAAAACGCCCAGGGCCATCTGCTCGGCCACGTTATTGATCAAAGATCCATACTTTCGGGTGAAACAAGACTTTACCAGACCAGACAAGCTCAGCCATTTCACTCGGACTCATGCGATGTTGTGGGATTGTTATGCTTGCGGAAAGCCAAAACCGGCGGAATCAGTTCCATTGCCAGCTCAGCGGCGATACACAATAATTTGCTGGAACATGATCTCCAGTCTCTCCATCAACTCTATGGGATATATCAATGTGATCGGTATGGCGAAATCCCTCAAGGTAAGCTCCCCCATTATCCCGTTCGGGTATTCAACCGGATAAATGGCCAGCTTGTATGTTGCGGTATGGACCCGGACATCCGATCAGCCCAACGGTTGGCTGAGATCCCCCCTCTTTCAGCACAGCAATCCAGGGCGTTGGATACTTTCCAGCAAGCGGCAAGAAAGCTCTCCTACAGAATGACACTGGAGCTGGAGATATTCAGCTGATAAATAATCATATTGTCGTCCACGCCCGGGAGCAATATGAAGACCATATGGACCTAGAGAAGCGCCGCTACCTCGTCCGTCTGTGGTTATCATCACCTATTGGAAGATCTCTGCCAGCATTCATGGCAGAGCGCTGGGGCAATATCGAAGTCGGGACCTTGCGCGGAGGGATCAAAGTGCCCGGTGCCGTACCGGTGGTTCATCTTGATCCCAACCAGGGCTTCCGATAAAGCATTGTCCGTCTTGGGGAAGGTTACACCATGGAGGGGTCAGTGGGAGAGTGGACGGGCTCATGGACCCAAAGCAGCCCCAGGGGTAGATCTGAAGTCGACTAACAAGCATGTTAATGAGCGGTATTTTTATAGGCCGCTCGCTCGGTTACACCATGAAAACCAATGCGTTCCACATCCTTAAGAAACACCGTACGAAGGTCTTGCCTGTCCCCTTGTTTAGAAGCATGCACCAATAAATAATAATAGACATCGCGCTGTGCGTGGCTTGCACCGATCAAAGTAAGGTCCTGAGGAATCTCACCTAACAGAGCTAGCACACGCGCATAGTCCTTTTTTCGATGGGCCAGTATCGCTTCACAAACAGAAATCCCAACGGCATTATAAGATTGGGCAACCGTTCCAGATTGTGAGTAGTAGGTCTCCCGCATGCTCTTTAGTAATTCGTCTGCTTTGTCATATTGTCCGGTGGCAGCAAGCACCATCATGTCATGGGTATTACTGAACGCACTTTTATGGTTGCAAACGCGATCTGCACAGATTTCACCAAGGGTTTCCCAATGTTCCCCAACCTCAACCCCCAGCAGCTCAAGGCGTAAGAGCAACGACGAAAAGTTGGTAATATCAATGGTCGCTGCGGGGGATGCTTTAATCATGGGTGAATCCGGATTTCGAATCTCAGTGGTAAGCAACGCCAACACCCGGTCATGGTCACCGACCTCCAGTAAAAACAAACACAGATGCCACCACAAATGGTGTTTCATCTGATTACCGTGTTCCCAATTCGTGCTGAGATTCTCCAGCCAATCAATTCCTTTGTGCATCTCACCACGCATAGTCAGCACATGGGCGACGGCGTGGGCCCCCCAAATGTCGGTAGGATCGATCTCGATAGCCCTACGCCCATACTGTTCAGCATCATCCAGATAGCCCGCCTCTTCATTAGCGAATGCCCGAAACGAAAGAAAAGATCCATATCCCTTCATCGTTTCCCGCCAGGCAGGCGCCGCTTTTTCAGTGATACTTCTCATCCAGTCTGACCGACCCATCCAGAAAACCTCATCTTGTATCAATTGATGAACGAAAAGATCGGTTGGTGACTTATCCAATATTGCTTCCAGCACTCTCACTCCATCCACCTCTTTTGCTCCGTTTATCAGTTTCAATGCTGAATAAAGCCCATGTTCATAACTGTCTTTGGCAAGCCCGCACTGATCGGCCTTATCCAGCAACCCGGATATTTTGTCCGAAAAACGGTCATCATGGGCGGCATGAAGCATCCACGCTTTAGCCAAATAAGAAAGGGCATAACTTCGATCCGCCGAGATTGCCGCATTGACATGACCTATTGCATCCGCCCGCAGAAAAACGCTACCCGCTATCCCCGCCGCACAGTGATCCATCGCAGCTTTTCTGTTTGAGGGCTTTCTGTGAAGCTCTTCTCGTTCACTCATCACTATATTCCTGGTTAATAACGTTTCTACTAAAACCCGGTGATGAAGGAGTTTTTCTGATTTTAATTTCCATGGATGTCCTGATTTGGTCTTTCTAACTTTCCTTGTCCTAATTTTGAGAACTGACAACGAACGTCAGCTATTGGTCCTTTTCTGCTGTTCAAGAAAACTCTACTAAAATATTGTAAACCGCAAATTCGAGCTACTTTTTTGCTTCTGTGACGGTAGCAATAACTTCTCCATCCTTCATGCGAAAATCAATAGTCGGGGCTTTTCTTAGAGAAAAATAACCAAAGGCAACAGTGCCTAATGCAACTATAAGAGTTATTAAAACCAAGGCTTCCGAAGTTATATCAAAGCCAGTGAACGCATCTAAAATAGCCAGAAGAAGCACTAAAACCATGCCGCTTATTCCAGCACTTAATGTTCCTCTAAAACCAAACTTCGCGAACTCAATGAGTTTCTCTAGCTGTTCAATTTGTTCTTTACTCATAAGAACCCCCCAGATGTTTCACCAATCTTTGATACTCAGCATGCCCGCAATAAGTATCTCAGAGACGTATTAAAACTACAAACATGGCACCAACTTTACCCCAAAGGCAACCACATCAACACCCGTCCTATTCCCTCAACGATACCGACATAAACCAGGGGAAGGAAGCACAGGATGATTAGGAATGTGAGTTTACCATCTGTGTATAGGTAGCAAGTCAAGTCCATTGCGTCATTGGCGGCGAGGGTACCAATCCCAGACACCCACAACAGAGATACCAATCCCAAACACCCACAAAAAAGGTTGACACTCCCGGGAGTTCCTTTACGATTGTCTTAACGGAATCAACCCACCAGACAGGAGTCAGGAATGGCCATTGCACGACGACAGCTTATCAATACCGAAGCAACCCCCTATTACCATTGCACCTCCCGGTGTGTCAGACGCGCATTCCTGTGTGGACTGGATGAATTCAGTGGACAAAGTTATGAACACCGCCGGGAATGGGTGGAATCACTGCTTCTAAAACTCGGCTCGGCCTTTTGCATTGATGTTGTCGCCTATGCCGTGATGTCCAACCACTATCATGTCATTCTCAGGGTCAACCTTGAACTAGCCAGCTCGCTGACGGATATTGAGATCATTGACCGATGGGCACGGATTTATCAGCCCGGTCCCCTGATGGATAACTATCGTGATGGAATGTCAGTAACGAATGAGGAACGTCAGCACATTGATGAAACCGTCAAGAAATGGCGGTCAACCCTGTCGAGTATCAGTCGATTCATGGGGTATCTTAATGAACGCATTGCCCGGGAGGCGAATCGTGAGGACGAATGCACGGGTCGATTTTGGGAAGGACGGTTTCACAGTCAGGCGTTACTGGATGAGGCATCGTTATTACGGTGCATGGCCTATGTGGATTTAAACCCGGTTCGGGCAGGCATTGCCGCTACTCTGGAAGAATCCGATTACACGTCGATTAGGCACCGGATTGACCAGCAGAATACCAGTACATCGTCTGTTCTCATGGACTTCATGGTTTCAGAAAACCAGCCCCTAGAAGCCAGCCGGGAAACACAGGTGTCCGATTCCATGCATACCCTGCCTCTGTCGTTTACCGAATACCTTGAACTTCTGGACTGGAGCAGTCGGATCTTCAGGGGTGATGAACACGGTGGAGTGGAATCATCAGTGCCGGATATGCTGCATCGATTGGGTTACACCCAAAAACAGTGGACGTCGGATCTTCGCCCGAAAACCTCCTGGAGACCGAAGGCACTGGGGCCTGCCCGGGCCCCGCGGGGGGGCGGGGGGGGGGCGGGGGGGCGGGGGGGGGGG
>JAALKB010000025.1:0-21861 GCA_011088265.1 Gammaproteobacteria bacterium | reverse complement strand
CTCTTCCGATCTACTGGGGTCTGCCCAGGCCCTGCGGGAATTCAGCAGGGCCATTGGCCAACACTGGGTGTGCCAACGAAACCACACCACCTGACACCAGTCTCACCCCGCAATCATCTAGCCAATCCCCAGGTATCCGATCCGTCGGAGATGTGAACTCGTCCCGGGGAAAGCTGGAAGGCGGGATTTGTTGATCTTCGGGGTCCACGAACCCGTTCTAGTCACTCCTGATCTCCCGTGATCCGACGTCCTATGATGGAGAGGTTTTGTTCTGTTAAATTCCGTGGATGTCCTGGTTTAAGAAGAGTAAGAAGAGAGTTTTCTCTAACTTTATATTCCATGGGTGTCTTAGTTTAACTACTTGTCTTAGTTTAACTTGTTTGAGTCAGGCAACTTTACTTGATCTGGTTTGATAATACATAAATTCGATTCATGCGGCAGCGGGGTTTTTATTTGCCAGGTGGATATCGTTGATTGCTGATTCAAGCTCTTCGCCGATGTTGACTTCGATACTATCGATGTTTTCTTTTAGTTGGGCGATGGATGTTGCGCCGATAATGCTGGCCGTAACAAATGGACGGGTGTTGACAAAGCCGAGGGCTAGTTGGGTTGGTGTTAGGGAGTAATCCCGGGCAAGCGCGGCATATTGTTCGATTGCTGTTTCTGTAACACTGTTTCGATACCGCGGCATGAAATTGGCATACTGCTCCATGCGGCTGCCCTTTGGGCGCGCTCCGCCAATGTATTTTCCACTTAACGACCCCATGCCAAGGGGGGAGTATGTGAGCAGACCGATGCCTTCGCGATAGGAAAACTCGCTTAGTCCGCTTTCAAAAACGCGATTGATCAAACTGTAGGAATTCTGTATCGACACAATCCGACTGAGAGCATTGTCGGTTGACGTCGCCAGGTACTGACTCAGGCTCCAGCTGGTTTCATTAGAAACCCCGATGCTGCGCACTTTGCCTTCGTCGACTAATTCCGTTAGTCGGCCAATGTTTCTGCAATGGACACTTCTGATTCGTCTTGCTTGTGGATATACGATCCGTTTCCTTCGCCAAATAAACCGAGGGGTCGGTTGGGCCAGTGCACCTGATATAGATCAACATAGTCCGTCTGTAATCGCTTCAGGCTGTTGTTGAGTGCCTGATGGATGTGCTTTCGATTCAGCCTGGGAAGCTCACCGCCTCGCATCCAATCCCGGTCACTGCGACCAATGACTTTTGTTGCCAGTACGACCTCATCCCGCCGACCGGTTTTTGCCATCCAGTTACCGATGATAGTTTCGGTGGCATAGGTTGTTTCCTGTTTAACCGGTACAGGATACATTTCAGCGGTGTCCCAGAAATTCACACCGCGCCCGAGCGCATAGTCCATCTGTTCAAAGGCATCCTTCTGGGTATTTTGCTCACCCCAGGTCATGGTACCGAGGCATATCAGGCTAACATCGATATCGGTATGGCCCAGTTTTTTAAACTTCATGCTATTTTCTCCTATTGAATTCTTCGATCTGATTGACTCATATACCAACATAACGGGACACAGTGGCTATCACCGGGGTTGAAAAGTATTCTGGCTGACATCGTTGGGGTAAGACGTTGTAGTGAGTTGCCACGATAAAACATTCCCAGCGAGAAAGCTTGGTCGGTTGAGGAGGAGGTTTTAGATCATGGTTCTTTCTCTTTTCTACCGTTTACCATGATAGATCTGCACCACCTTCTGCAGCCCGGTTGGTGATGAAGTCGTTGAGTTCTTCCTGTCGGCTTATTTCAAAGGCTGGGGGTTGGTATTCTGCTAGGTTTTTTTTGTAGATTTGGTTGGCTCGTTGGGTTGCGTCGATAGCGCCGGTATCTCGCCAGTTTTCGAAATTGCTCCAGTCTGAGAGCAAGGGCGAGTAGAAGGCGGTTTCGAAGCGGTCGATGGTGTGTTGGGTGCCGAAGAAGTGACCACCGTGGCCAACATCGGCAATGGCGTCCAATGCCAGCGTGTCGTTGTTGACTTCGACGGTTTTAAACAGCTCAGCGAACATTTGGAGCATCTCGATATCCATGATAAATTTTTCGGCGGAAGCGGTGAGTCCGCCTTCCAGCCAGCCAGCGCCATGCATTAGGAGGTTTGTTCCGCCCAGCAATGAGCCCCATAGTGACATCTGTGTCTCATAGGCTGCCTGGGCGTCTGGGGCGTTGGATGCATTGACGCCGGAGGATCTAAGGGGCAGGTTATACCGGCGAGCCAACTGACCGGAGGCGAAGGCCGCCTTCGTGTATTCTGGTGTGCCGAAGGCGGGGGAGCCAGATCGCATGTCGACATTGCTGGTGAAACTACCATAACAAACAGGAGCGCCGGGCCTCACAATTTGTGACAGCGACATGCCAGCCAGTGCTTCTGCATTTTGCATTACCAATGCTCCCGGTAGGGTCACTGGAGCCATGGCACCGGCGAGGGTAAACGGCGTCAACACCATCAACTGTCCGGCTCTGGCAGCATCGACAATGCCCCGACACATCAATGCATCGAGCTGCAGCGGAGAGTTGGAATTTGCGACGGAATAGCAGCAGGGAGTATTCTCGAACTCTTCCTTCGACATGCCGTAACCAATACGAATTATTTCATAGGCATCGGCCACGGCCTGGGTTCCGCGGAAGAATACAAAAGGAACCTTGTCTGTTAGGGTGACAACAGCCCGGGTCATCTCAAGATGGCGCAGATTGATCGGTACGTCCTGGGGTTCAACCAATGGGCCCATGAGGTGTATCACGTCATAGGCTTGGGAGAGTTTACAGAAACTCTCAAGCAAAGCGATGGTTCCCGGTCGTCGCCCCTGATCGAGATCGGAGAAGTTTGGAGCGCCGCCAGCCGTGCAAACGCCGATATTGTTTCCCCCAATGGTAACGTCTCTATTGGGTCCTCTCCCCCTTAAGTTCACACTAGAAGGCGCTTTACCAATCAGCTCCATGAGTTGATCCGGGTCGAATAACACAATTTCGTTATCCCGAATTTTCATACCGGCCCTGGCATAGAGTTCCCTTGACTCCTGATCAAGAACTTTGATACCGGTTTCACTGAGTACCTTTAGCGATCCCATGTGGATTGACTCAATCTGGTCTTCGCTAAATTGCTCGATGGGTTTATAAGGGTTTTTCCACCGTCGCCATGTCTGATCAAATGTCTTAATCGTGGCTCTTTGTCGTTTTGATTCTCTAGCGCTGGATCTTCGAGTCATTTTGCTATTGATTGAATTTCGACGAATTTCTATAAAAAGAGATATTGCGGCCCATTAACCGTAGTTCCAAAACAGTAGTCACAGAAAGTGGTCCCATGTCTCCGATATCCTGATGCAGCAGACGACGGCATTTCTGAAAATCAGTACCAGACAGAAGGCCATAAAAGCCTAGATGCTATTCCTGGGAAACTCCAAGGGAATAGTCTTCCCGCCTTAGGGTCAGATTTCGATTGTAAAAGGGATCACCGTTCTCAAATATATCAGGCCATCGGGATCTCAGTAATGCTTTTTCCCTGTCATGTCTTGCCTGTTTTACCGTATTGATGTCATAACCCCTGGTGATTGATTCGTGATGTATGGCAGTGCACTCGGGAGTGATGATATTTCGATATCCCTGTTGGGTCAGACAGAGGCAGAGATTGACATCGTTGTAAGCAATACCGAAATCAGTGTCCAATCCTCCGACCTGAAGAAATCGATCTTTTTTGACCATCAGCAGTGCTGCAGTAACAGCGCTGATATTATGGATAAGATGATGCCGTAGGAAGTAGCCGGTATGACTGTTGGGGAGATGTTTGAATGCATGTCCGGCACCCTGATCGATGCCAATGACGATTCCGGCGTGCTGAATCGTCTGGTTGGGATAGAATAACTTTGCACCAACGGCGCCAATATCATTCCGTTGGGCATGCCCAAGCAGGGATTCAATCCAACCCATGGAGGTGATCTCAATGTCATTGTTCATCAGTACGACATACTCTCCCCTGGCGTGTTCGACGCCGTGGTTGCAGATTTCTGAGAAATTGAAAGGTTTTGGATAGGTGATGAAGTTAATGGGAAGGTTTTTCTGTTGCCAGTGAGCAATGATTTCCCGAGTCCTGGGTTGTTCGCTGTTATTGTCAATGGCGATAACTTCCAATCTCGGCCATTGGGTATGTTCGAAGAGGGATGCCAAACATTTGTTCAGTAATTCGGCCTGATCCTTAAAGGGAATAATGATGCTAACAAGAGGCGTTTCATCAATCTCATATCGTGCCACATAGGTTCCAGGATGCTTACCCAGCCTGACTTGTGACTTGATGCCGAGTCGATGAAAGTGTTGCTGCAATGCCTTTTGTCCCGCTTCCCAGGCATAGCTTTTGGCGCTAAACGCGGCGGCTGTGGATGCTGGGATTTCTCGCCAGTGATAAAGTACTTTGGGAATGTGAACGATAGAAGTTTTTCCTTCAGTCGTCTGTTGGGCCATGTGTTCAACCAGGCGCAAGACAAGGTCATAGTCCTGTGCACCGTCGAGACCTGAAGTAAACCCTCCAATTTCATCCATGGTGGATTTTTTAATTACCACGAAATGTCCGATGTAATTTTGTGAACGCAGCAGATCCAGAGAAAAGTCCGGTTTGAAAAAAGGCGTTTTATGTTTTCCCTGAAGAGTTATCTTGTCCTCGTCGCTATAAAGTAGTTCTGCTCCGGGGTTTAAATTGATGGCGAGAGCGTTTTCCAGCAACGCGTCCTCTGTAAGAGCGTCATCGTGATCCAGTAATGCAATATAGTCTCCTTTGGCCAGGGAAAGTGCCTGATTGGAGGTCGCAGCAATGCCGCTATTCATTTTGTTGAACAACACGGAAATCTTTGGGTCAGTGTCGGCCCAGTGTTGTAATAAAGGTTTGAGGGCGATATCCGTTGAACAATCATCAACGAGGCAAAGTTGCCAGTGGGGATACAGCTGGTTTTGCACCGACTCCACCATTTTTTTTAGCCATTTGGGGTCAACGTTATAGACTGGGACAATAACGGAGAAAATGGGTTTGGTTTCCATGCCGTCAACTATTCCCGGGATATCATCGACGGAAGTTGGTCGACGGCGCTTACGGCGCCATTGGTCATAGCCTCGATCAAAGTTACCCAGAGTTTCCATGCCCATGAGGCGCTGGATTCGAAGCACAATGCGGTCCACTAATACCCCCAGACCTTCGTGCCTGAAAACCCCCCAGGCTTGCTGGCATCGCTGCTTTGCGATTAGAGTCGCTTGTCTCAAAACGCCCACAATTGTAACTATTTAAGTGCGGTTAAACAGGCAATCCAGGTTGGGTCGTTATGTCCAACCCGGGTAAATTCGTAGTCCCCCTCACCGTCATACCAATAGATGTTGATGGTAGTGAAACCAACTTCATTCAATAAGTCGGTGATTTCTGGAATTGACCAGATACGCCAGTGATAACGAAAAGCATTTTCCATGGAGGACCCATCCGGGAAGCGGAAATGCAGAGCCAGATTGGCGAGATGGGTCACTGGAGAAAAACCGGTTTGATGCCACACAGAGGAAAAATCTCCGCAGTCGGTAATGGCTTCTTCTTCAGAAATACTTTCGGCGCCGCCATGAAAGTCAAGCACAAATACACCGTCTTCGGCCAGATCCTCATAGGCAGACCGGAAATATTCGAGCATTTGTTGGCGTTGGGTGAAAATCCAATAGGAAAAGTTAAACGCACAGCGCACATCAGGAGACTTCGTGCTTGGATCCCGGGCATCTGCAATATGAAGGATGCCCCGTTTGCCATCCTTTCCCAGGGGGTCGAAATTATATTTTTGGCCCCATTTAATCGTGTCGCTATCAATATCAAAGCCTTCTCCGCTAAACTCCGGCCCCTGCTGAACCCAATGTGCCAGCGTGATTGCCGTTCCGCAGAAGTCTTCGCGAAAGTGATAGGCCGTTTTGTTTCGGCTTAGACGATAAAAATATTGCAGCAATTCGGCGTCAGCATCAGGAGACTGGACCGCTCTTTGATAAATTGTATGTTTATCAAATTGATCGGCCATTCTGTCGACTATTTGATCGGTAGTTGTGGATTTCCGTTTTGAATTGGTCGTCATCTGACTTATATGAAAAAACTAAATAATGAACAGGCAGCAATTTAACACAGAAAAACTGGACGAAGGTTGCACGGAGCTGGGAATCGAACTGGATTCAGAGCAAAAAGAAAAAATAATCATTCACCTTGAAACCCTGGCCAAATGGAATAAGACGCTGAATCTCACCGCGATTACCGACATGGAACAGATGATTATCCAGCATGCGCTGGATTCCCTGGCAGTTTATCCATTCATCAAACCGGGACGGTTGCTGGATATTGGTACCGGAGGTGGTTTTCCTGGCCTGCCTCTAGCGATTCTGTACCCGGAGCTGGAAGTCACATTACTGGACACCCGTGGAAGGCGGGTAGAGTTTTTACGAAACGTCTGTTTGAAACTGGGTCTAAGGAATGTTTCATTGGTAAATAGTCGTGTGGAGGATTACCGACCCACGCAAAAATTTGATACGCTTACGACCCGTGCGTTTTCGTCGATGTCAGACATGCTCAAATGGACCACAGCATTGCAGCATCCAGGCTGTCGACTGGCCGCACTGAAGGGTAAAATGCCTGTTGAGGAAATTGATTCGCTTTTACCAGATGTACAGCGAAGTGTTCGAGTAGAGAGAATATTAGTTCCGTTTCTCAGGGCACAAAGGCATTTGATACTGATAGATTTTTAAATTGACTAGAAGAGTAGCAATAACGAACCAGAAAGGTGGCGTGGGTAAGACCACTACCGCTATCAATCTGGCGGCCTCACTGGCTCGTACCGGCAGTCGGGTTCTATTAATCGACATGGATCCCCAGGGCAATGCCACAGTAGGAAGTGGTTTGGCAATGCGGGAAATAGAGCATGGAATATACGAAGTCCTTCTTGGAGAAATTAGTGTATTCGAAGGTGTTATCGAAACCGGTGTGGGGTATGACATGTTGCCTTCCCATCCTGACTTATCCGGTGCACAGGTAGAGATGAGTGATCTGGAAGAGCGGGACTACCGACTTGATCGAGCATTGACGCAACTGGGAGATGGTTATGATATTGTTCTGGTAGATTGTCCTCCAGCACTAAATGTACTGACCATCAATGCCTTGACGGCGGCGGATGAAGTGCTGATTCCGGTACAAACGGAATACTATGCCCTGGAGGGCTTAACCAGTCTCATTGAAACCATTGATCTGATTACTCAGGGATTGAATCCACAATTAAAAATCCTGGGTTTGGTGCGTACCATGTTTGACGGTAGAAATACCCTCTCAGTCGAGGTCTCTGATCAATTAAAAACCCATTTCCCCGATAAACTGTTTAGAACCGTGATTCCCCGAAACGTTCGGCTTGCCGAGGCCCCGAGTTATGGAAAACCTGTGCTCGATTATGATCGGCAGTGTGCTGGTTCGCAGTCCTATCTGGCATTGGCCAGCGAAGTATTGAGAAGAACGGCACCGTCAATTCCAGGAGCAGGGACATGACACAGAAAAAGAAAGCCCGTCTGGGGCGTGGACTGGGTGCTTTGCTCGGCGATGTGAAAACCACGGTCACTGACAACCCTTCCGACGATTCGAAAGCAACAGTGGGCAAATCATCGTTGAAGTCACGATCAGGGAAAGCGCGATCAGGTTCAGAAGCCACGGCAGAACAGAGCCAGACCGGATATCGGGAGCTGCCCATTGAGCAGCTACAAAAAGGAAAGTACCAGCCCAGAATCAACATGGATAAAGAGGCTCTGGAAGAGTTGGCTGATTCAATTCGAGCCCAGGGAGTGGTTCAACCTTTGCTGGTAAGAATCCTGGGGAAAAACAAATACGAAATCATTGCCGGTGAGCGGCGTTGGCGAGGAGCGCAGCTTGCGGGCTTAGCCACAGTGCCTGCGGTGGTACGTGAAATTCCGGACCAGACGGCAATGGCCGTGGGGCTGATTGAGAATATTCAGCGAGAAGACCTTAATGCTATTGAGGAGGCTCGGGGCTTTCAGCGACTATTGGATGAATTCGGTCTCACTCATCAGGAAATTGCCGTAGCCGTGGGGCGATCCCGAGCGGCGGTAAGTAATTTAATTCGACTACTTTCCTTACATGCCACTGTACAAAGGCAGCTGGAAAAAGGAGATCTGGAAATGGGGCATGCCAGAGCATTGTTGGCACTACCCGAAGCGACACAGGTTGAGGCTGGAAACAGGGTTATTGCTGGTGGTCTATCGGTTAGAAGGACAGAGCAATTAGTCAAAAGCATGCTGGCTGTTGGGACCGGAGAAGCAAAGGAGTCAGTAAAGGAGAACAATGCTGATGTTGTACGCCTTGAGGATGATCTCTCAACCCGCCTGGGAGCCAGGGTGGAGATACAGCACAGCAAAAAGAAAGGCAAACTAGTGATCCATTACCATTCTCTGGATGAATTGGACGGCATTCTTGAACGAATAAAATAACCCATCGGATCTTCTCTATATCTCCTGGTTATAAGTCTTGCCACTGGCCTCAATGGTAATGGCGTTTTAGCCAGCGAATGATAAATCGCATCTTGCATCCCACCCTGGTTTGGTGATGGACAAAGAGACCATTCTGCCTATATGCCTCAGGGTTATATGCCCCAAGGGCCAGTTTCCCTAATGTTGATGAGAAGACGGTGCGCGCTAGCTTTTGTAGTTGGAACCCTGACGATCCAACATCCGGATCAATGCCTGCCATGATGTCAAAACAGTTGAGTTCGGCCCTTCCCTGGAAGGCATGCCTTCCGCGATGATGCGATTAATAGCAGACTGATTGGGTAGGGTGATTTTGGCACCGGAACCCATGACGTCAACCTGGATCTTGCAGGCATTTTCCAGTTCATAGAGGTAATAAAAGGCTTCACCAATTGTTCTGCCAGCAGAAAGTAATCCATGATTACGCATAATCATTAACCATTTGTCTGCAATATCATTACCCAGTCTGCGGCATTCTTCATCATTGTCTCTGGCAACATCATAGTCGTGATAGCACAATAGTCCCGTTACCTCACTCGCCTGTTGGGATATGGGGAGTAAGCCTTCGTCCATAACAGAAACCGCTGTGCCGGCCCGGGTATGACTATGCAGTACTGCATTGACGTCAGATCGAGCCTTCAATATCGCAGAATGAATGGAGTGGCCTGCTCGATTGTAGGGAAAATCTCCCCAAATTACGTTACCGTCGAAATCCACTTTAATGAGATTGGAAGCGGTAATTTCGTCAAACAATAAGCCATAGGGGTTAATAAGATACTGGTTGTCGGTTCCAGGAACTCTGGCGCTTAAATGGGTAAAGATTAGATCTGTCCATCCAAAATGAACAAAAAGACGATAGCAGGCAGCCAGATCCTCGCGTATTTTCCACTCTTCCTCGGAAATGAGGGAATGTTGTTTTCTTGAAGTCATTGATCCAGATCCTTATTTTAGGGCTAGCCGCGCGAATGGATAGACAATGGTAAAGGGTCTGTTCCCGGGCTTCAAGAATGTTTGCTATTAGCGCTTCAAGAAGTCTCAGAAGAAGCCATGAACGGCGCGCTCTGAATGGAAATAGTTATCTGGTTGGCAAGCTTTACAATGGCCCTAAAATTACCCGTATAATGGCCCCTACTGCGACTCATGGCAGGGTTCCTACCTGGATTATTGGCAGGGCTCTTGGCTATGACAACGATCTAGCGTCTTATCTTTGATTTTCTCCCATTCTAATCTGGCTCGCCTGGGTCTGTGTAAAGTTCCCTTAATATTGAGCGTTGGCATTGACTTATTGGAGCATGCCACTTAGGTTGGAAACTGAGCTGGAGCAGCTAATCTGACCTTGGGACCCAGGATCCGAATATTTAGCGCTTCCTGGGAAAACCATCATTATTCCATAGAGGCAGAAGGCACCCATGGCCAAACTTACCGTTAAAGAATTACTGGATTTAAAAGGCGTGCGCCAAATTTCCTTTGTGCAGGTGGCGCAGGCTGAAGAGGCGATCGCGGCGTCTGAGGCCGGTATGGATATGATTGGCACCGGGTTTCGGTCGGAGACAGAACATTTTCCATCACTGGTTCCGGATTCACATTTTCAGTTTGGGCTAGTCTGGGGCCAACATGCCAGTGCCGAGGAAGCGTTGCGTTCCTCAATGCAGGCCATGGAGGCGGGAGCAGAGTCCATATATTGTGGTATGAGTCCAAAAATTGTGGAGGCATTGGCAAGGGATGGTGTTCCGGTTATTGCCCATGTCGGACTGAATCCACCTAAAGCCACGTGGGTTGGGGGGTTACGCGCGGTGGGGCGTACCAGGGATCAGGCTTTAATGGTGTATCAGGAATCCAGAGCTTTTGAATCCGCGGGTGCGTTTGCGCTGGAGATGGATGTGATACCGGACAGGCTTGCAGAAGAAATCACCAGGCGGGTCTCAATCCTGACAATTTCATTGGGGTCAGGTCCGCATTGTGACGCGACCTATCTTTTTTCAGCGGATCTGCTAGGGGAAAATCGGGGCCATATTCCCCGTCACGCAAAAGTCTATCGCAATTTCGCCCAGGAGCGGGATCGTCTGCAAAATGAAAGGATAAAGGCTTATCAGGAATATATTGCTGATATCAGTAGTCGGAATTATCCTGAAAACGCTCATTGTGTTTCAATGAGTGACGATGAGTTTCAGGGTTTTCTGGATTCTGTAGACTAGTTAAAAGACTGGCCAGAAGATTGGGTTAGCCTTCTTTTCATTTAATCTCCCAGGCACATCTGAACCCTTCTAATATGGCTTCTTCTACCGACCGAGGGGAGATTGCGTCGCCGATGGTATGAACCTCTCCCGCGAAATCTGACAACCATGCATGGTGATTATTGGATCTGGGTGCATAGCAGCTTACGATGGTATCCACATTCTCACAAACAATGGGCTGACCACTAGTCATGTGTTGAAAGAAGGCGGTATCATTCTGGGCGCCGTAAAATCTGGCATAGGTAGTGACTTCGACGTTCAGTGCATGAAGTTCGCCGATCCACTGGTCCCTGACGATCCCCTGAATAGATTCTCCCGCAATACTCCCACCACAAAGCAGTCGGACATGATGTCCGTTCTGTGCCAGCTTCTGTGCCAGACCCAAACCACTCCAATCGCATGCCCAATCTGCAATCACTACATTCTGACCGAAACCCGAACTATCCCGGATGGCTTGGCAGGAGTCCACTAATTCAATGCCCTCTATCTCAACGTCCGGTAGCCGGGGTGTGGCGCCGGTGGCAATAATGACGACATCAGGGTCCAGAGTTAGCAATGCTTCCTTATCGCCCGGTTTGCACAGACTTAGCTGAACGTCGGTTTGTTTGAGTTCATGGATCAGATTTGTTGTTACGCCACCAAACTCGGCTCTACCAGGCAGTTTCTCCGCAAGCAATGACTGGCCTCCCAATTGTTTTGTGGTCTCGAATAGGTGGACTCGATGCCCACGCTGGGCAGCGACAATAGCAGCTTTCATTCCGGCGGGGCCGCCTCCAACCACCACCACGGTTCTGACGAGGGGGGTAGACTGGGTCGAAGCAGCAGTGGATGAATCAGGATATTGAGTTTCACGACCACTCACCGGATTCTGGATACAGGAGATGGCATAATGAGCGAGCCGATGTCCAACACAGGCCTGGTTGCAACCGATGCAAGCCCGAATATCTTCAGCGTTGCCTTTGGAAAACTTGTTAACAAATTCTGGATCGGCAATGAGGGCACGAGCCACGCCAATCATGTCTGCCTTGTTTTGCGCCAGTATTTCTTCTGCGACCTGGGGCTGGTTAATTCTCCCGGCCACCAGTACCGGTTTGTTGACCGCTTTTTTGAGCGTCGCTGCGTCGTTTGCAGCAAACGCATGGGGAACAGACATGGGGGGGGAATACGTGTATCCATCCTTCCGGCGATGCTGTGGAACCGGAGATCACACTAAAGTAATCCACGTGGTTGTCTTCTTCAAGAACCTGGCAGACTCGGACCACATCTACCGGGTCCAGTGACTTTTCTATTTTTTCATCCAGCGTGATGCGAACTCCCAGGGTTTTATCCGTGCCGATTTGACGTCGGGTATGGAGGACGATTTCACGTAGCAATCGCATCCTGTTCTCGAAGCTGCCACCAAACTCATCATCACGATGATTGGTGAAAGGATTGAGAAATTGCCCAATCAGGTATCCCATGCTGGCGAGGATTTCTACGCCATCAAGTTCGGATTCCGCAAGTCGAGCGGCAGCGGCGGCGTAGCTATGGATGATTTCCCAAACCATTGCATTGGGCATGGGCACGGAAACAACCCGATAGCGTTCATCGGGAATATCAGATGCGGAATAGGTAATGGGCCGGGATCCATCAACGCTCAGTCGAACCGCTCGACCAGCGTGGAATAACTGGCCAAAAACAGGGGTATCGACACGAACAGCAAAATCTGTTTCGGAAAACCTGGGTATTTGCGAGTTTCGTCCGTAACCTCGTTAATACTGGAGATATGCTACCAGTAGAAATAGCCGGAAGCCCGATTGTTTTGGTAAAGGGAGAAGATGGAGTCATTCGCGCTTTTCATAATGTTTGCCGCCACCGTGGAGCGAAGCTGGTTGCTGAAAATCTGTTTTCACGAAAGACGTTTGTTTGCCCGAATCACTCATGGAGTTACAGTCTTAAGGGACAATTGCTGGTTCGACCCCACTTTTATGGAGGGGACAGCCATGATGTCAATCATTCCCCGTGCCACAGGGCCAACCTCGTGGAAGTACGATGCGCCGTTTGGCATGACTGGGTTTTTGTAAATCTCGATGGGGAGGCGAAGGACTTTTCCCTATATATTGAGCCGATTACCCGACATTTGACAGGCTATGATTTCAGTGAACTGGGGTTTGGTGATGCTATTGAGTTCGAGATCAAAGCTAACTGGAAATTGGCAATTGAGAATTTCATTGAACCCTATCATGTGTTTTCCTGCCATCCCTGGTTGAATTCCTTTGTTGGAATGGCGGAGCGGGAACCCCTTACATTTGAAGACCATGTACTGAGGTGCGGATACAATTTTCAGAAAACAGATCCTGCAAGGGGGGAGGGCCTGCCTTACTTTCCCAACCTTTCTGCAGAGAAAAAAAATCGTGGTGACTGGTTTGTGTTATTTCCGAATTTTGCGTTTGAAGTTTTTCCCGATCAGGTGGACGTTTTTATTGCTACGCCCCTCGGTGTTGATCGATGTCATGAGACCATTGCCATTTACTTTATTGGGGAGGGAGCTCATGCTGTAGAATATGCTTCAGCCCGGGAAGGCGTGCTAAAAAACTGGCAGGACCTGAATAGCGAAGACATTGGGATTATCGAAAGGATGCAAGGAGGCCGTGCGTCAGAGAGATTCGATGGAGGGGTTCTTTCTCCATACTGGGATCCGGTTCTCCAGCATTTCGGCAGGTTAACCTATCACTATCTGGGAGAGCAAAATTGAAAGCAGTGTTATTAACGGGTCATGGTGGTCTGGACAAGCTATGGTATCGGGAAGATGTACCAATGCCCGTATTGGAACAGGAGCATGTGCTGGTTCGAGTAAGCGCCTGTGGCTTGAACAATACCGATATCAATACCCGCACCGCGTGGTACTCAAAGAGCGTAGAACAGGGAATTACCGAGCAAGCGGTGAAACAGGGTTATGAAGACTCCAATGATACGGATGCCAGCTGGGGTAATAATGGCATTATCTTTCCAAGAATACAGGGTGCCGATGTTTGTGGTGTGGTTGAGGCGGTGCAGGGTGACACAGGTTCTTCCCTGATCGGAAAGCGAGTGATGATAGATCCCTGGGTTCTGGACGGGAACAAGCCGGGAGATACATCAAAAGCACGGTATCTGGGCTCGGAAATAGACGGCGGTTATGCTGAATACACAACCGTGTCACGGCGCAATATTCATGTTATTGAATCTGATTATTCTGACGCCGAAATCGCAACTTTTGCCTGTGCCTATGGAACCAGTGATAACATGATAGAGCGCACAGGGTTGTCTAACGGAGAGACCATTGTTGTTTCTGGCGCTTCCGGTGGAGTGGGCTCAGCATCCATCCAATTAGCTAAAATTCGTGGGGCCACAGTTATTGCTATTTCTAGCGAAGAAAAAGCTCCTTCCCTATATAAACTGGGAGCGGATGCGGTTATTGACCGAAACCATTCTGACCTGGAATCCGAAATAAAACGCGCGGCGGGAGGGGAAGTTGACGTGGCGGTGGATGTGGTCGGTGGAGAGTTGTTTACTATTCTTGTGAATAGCCTAAAACAAGGTGGACGTTATTCATCCTGTGGATGTATCTCGGGCCCTATGGTTAACTTCGATTTAAGAAAACTGGTTTATCGGGATTTGCAATTCACCGGAGCAACCATTATTCCCCAGGGTTCATTTGGCAGACTCGTACAATATATTTCCCAGGATAAACTCAAACCCATACTTGCAGAAACATGGCCTCTCAAAGATCTGGCTAAGGCACAGGAATCATTCATGAAAAAGCGACACATTGGAAATATCGTTGTGACCATCTGAATGTCGTCTGGGACGAGTGATTGAAATCGTGCGGTGGAGGCTGCATCCCAGGCTAGATCCCAAGCATGGGGAGATGTTTGATTCGATGGTAACTCAGTGCTAGTCCAATGCAGTGTTTCAGTTCCTCACGAACAGCGTCAATAAAGGTGTCGCCATTATCCGTCACTATGATCGCCCGTTTGCCTTCAAAGCAAAGCTGATCCCCGTAATATTCCCGGAAGGTTTGTACCAGTGTAGTGTTGCAGTTGAAATAGAGAAAATAGTGGTTCGGAGATTTTGCTCTCCAGTTAATGCGTATGGTACTACCGTCTTTTCGCAGATAGCTCGGTTCATTCCACTTTAGCGTTTCTTCGAGCTTATATCCGCCTGGCAGGTCTTCCGCAACGTCCAGAATTAGCGCTCTAAGGATAAGCAGTTTCTCCCTTGCCTCTTTTGGATAACATTGAAACTTTTCCAATACCTTGGGGTTTGGGATATCAATAACGTCGTGGTTCGGATCAAGGTTATCGTGTTGAATTTCGTTCAATGTTTCAATTCCCATTTAAATAGGACTCGAGAGTCCTGACTCTCTGCTCTTTTTCCAGTTCAGAGATTGCGCTTACCTTACGGAAAAAAGCGGGTAGGTTTTCGGATTGTTTAATGAGCTCCGAAAAGGCGGGTACTAAATCGTAGTAAGTCGCGACAGCCATTAGATGGGCATTATTCAAAGGCAGCGTAAACCACCAGTCATAATATGCAGTCCCTTGCCCGCTTCGAGTGATATCTGCATACTCACTTTTCATATTGGCGAATAATTGCTTCTTCTGATTTTGTTTTTCGCTAAAAGTCATGTTGGTATGAAAACCCTGGTAGAGCGAAATAAGTTGCTCACGAAACGACAATACCATTTGGGTGATAGCCTGATTTTTCTTTCGATTATCGAGATACTTCTGGAAGACCGTTTCGGTCATTGTGTGCTTTATCCATTGGCGAAGCCCCTCTATTTCTACCGCAGTAGCGAAAGCTTCGTTAAAAAGCGAATCATCCTTGACATAAATAACTTGATGAGAAAGTTCATGGAAAATTAGCCCTGCCAGGGATAATTCATCATAATTGATGAATGTATTAAGCAAAGGGTCAGAGAACCAGCCCAAGGTGGAATAAGCAGAAACCCCATAAAGAAAAGTATCGTACTCTTCATCCTGTAGAGACTTATCGAGCGCTCTGGCATTGGCTTCGGCAAAATATCCTTTATAGGCAACGCAGCCCGCAATGGGAAAACACCAGGTCCTGGGTGAAAGAGAAAATCGGGGTGTTGCGATGACATTCCAAACCGCGTAAGGGCGACCCACGTCGCTGTAATAACGGAAGGTTTTGTTATCCGGTAAACCAAGGGAATGGGAGGCAAAATTCCGAATCTGTTCTGCTTTATTTAGCGCAACATGCAATTCAGGTTTTTGGCTGGAGTCGTTCAAAAGTGCGGCAACAGATTCACGATTCATGACCATCTCGAGTTGTCCTCGAGCGGCCTGGGCATAATACGAAACATGGCTGCAGGCAGATAACACCATGAGCAAAGACAGTATGGCTGAGATACGCCAGCTAGTTCGATAGCCCGTTCGGCAACGACCATATCGGCGGTTTGTGCGCCGGGGAGTTTGCTCCTTTGAACACTCCCGTTGTCTAGTGGTTTTGTTCACTTGCGATATGGAGCCTGGGGTTTCTACCTGGAGGTTGGGCATTGGGAACGGGTGTCAGTTAGATGGAAATTGTATTCCATTGTGGATCTGACAGCGAATTGGGTTGTTGGGAAGTTCAGCCATTCATAAGAAAGGAAAGTCATCACCTTTTTAGCTGGATTTATGAAATAGTGATGCGATAATTTGTTGGTCAGCCAACTTATCTTTTAGGACTACTTTTTAGGATAACCGAAAGTCGTGAACACAGCAGAGCCCGAAGCGAGTCTCGAGGTTTACCTTGTTGGTGGGGCAGTGCGCGACCAGGTTATGGGGCGGGCTGTGAGGGACAGGGATTGGGTCGTGGTGGGAGCGACTCCTCAGGAGATGATGGACAGAGGATTTAAGCCTGTGGGTAAGGATTTTCCCGTATTTTTACATCCCGAGACAAAAGAAGAATATGCACTAGCTAGAGCTGAGCGCAAAATAGGGAAGGGGTATCGAGGATTTGAGATAAACAGCGACCCCAGCATTACGTTGGAACAGGATTTGATTCGTCGCGATTTGACCATGAACGCTATCGCTCAGAATAGAAGGGGGCAGTTTTTGGATCCTCATGGGGGAATACAGGACATAAAAAGTGGGCGAATTAAACATGTTTCCAGTGCTTTTGAAGAAGATCCGGTGAGGATTTTGCGTACCGCGCGTTTTGCAGCACGTTATGCGGATCGAGGAATGATTATTGATCCAAAAACTAATGAGTTGATGTCGAAGATGGTAGATAACGGAGAGGTGGATTCGCTGGTAGCGGAGCGGGTTTGGCAGGAGTTGGAATCTGTGCTGATGCAAGGCGAGGTGGCTGTTTTTATTGGAGTGTTGAGGCAATGCGGCGCACTTAAGCGAATTTTTCCTGAAGTTGATGCGCTTTTTGGTATGCCACAAGTTAAAAAATATTACCCCGAAATAGATACTGGCAAGCATGTATTGATGGCATTGGAGGCGGCAGAAAAACTGACCTCAGATGCCGTGCTCAGATTTTCAATATTGGTGCATGATTTGGGAAAAGCACTGACTCCGGTGAGTGAACTCCCCTCCCATCGCGGCCATGAACATAGAGGGCTCCAGCCAGTTAACAATTTGTGTGATCGATTGAGGGTGCCGGGAAAGTATCGTGATCTTGCATTGAAAGTGTGCGAATTCCATTTGCATTGTCATCGTCTGGATGAACTTAAACCAGCCACGGTATTTAAGTTACTGGAGCATCTGAATGGCTTCCGAAAACCGGAGAATGTGCGCAACTTTGCAATTTGTTGTAAGGCGGATATGCAAGGAAGGACTGGGTTTGAAAATGTCCCATATCCCCAGGCAGAACATCTTTGTCAATTACATCACAGTGCTTTATCAGTAGATACCAGGGAAATTTCGATGAGTCAGCGCAGTGGACCTGAAATTGGTTCTGCGATCCGCCGAGCACGAATTGATGCGATTGCTGAGAAAAAACAACAGCTGTTGCGATAGCAGGAATAGCGATATGAAATTGTACAAAATCAGTATCATCCCATTACGCTCAGCGAGCAAACCATCACCATAGGAACTAGTTATGACATCCATCGAAAGCATCAGTGGCGCAGAAATGGGGCATTTGCTCGAGGGCTTTGGGGTAAATCTCCTGGTTTCAAATACTGAGCAGACCGCCGGGTTTCTGAAAAACGTATTGGGTTTTACAATATTGAGATTGTCCCCGGATTACGCGGTTCTAAGGCATCGTGAAAACCTGTACCAACTTCATGTTGATTCCACTTATGGTGATCATCCATTGCTAGCAGTTTTGCCAGAGAATGGTCTAAGGGGGGCGGGAATTGAGCTTCGTCTTTTTGAGGTAGACCCCGACGAGGCGGAAGAAAAAGCGGTTACGGGTAAGTACCATGTTCTACAAGGTACGGCAGATAAACCTCATGGGCTTAGAGAGTGTTTTTTACTCGACCCGGATGGCTACTGTTGGGTGCCATCTATAAAAATCTAAAACAAGGGTCTCTTTACGAGCAATGATGTTATCTGCTGCACTGGCAGATGGGCGAAGATGTAAGCCCTGAAAGAACCACCAAAAAGAAGGTTAGAAAAAGAAAATGATCAAAGGCATTTTGTTTGACAAAGATGGTACTTTACTGGATTTCAATCGTAGCTGGTTGGCTCCCTATCTTAAGGCTTCGGAATATCTTGCAGACAGTGTGGGTAGACCAGAATTGGCGTCTCAGTTAATGGCCAAAGGCGGCTATATTGAGCAGACTAATAGTTGGGTACCGGATTCATTACTTGCGTCAGGTAGCAACAGACAGATTCTTGATTTCTGGTCCAGGGAAATAGGTCAATCTCTGGAAGGCGAACGACTCGATATGACTTATGCCATCTTTGCCCATGCTTCGAGTTCCTATGTGCCTGTGCTTAATGACCTGGGAGGGTTTCTGCAGGGTTTACGTGATAAGGACATTAAGCTAGGAATTGCTACCATGGACGATGAGGCGAATGCCCATGGGATGCTGGAGAAACTGGATCTGGAAGGGCTCTTTGATTTTGTTTGTGGAGCGAACAGTGGTTATGGCGTAAAGCCTGACCCCGGGATGATTATGGCTTTTTGTCGGCTCTGCCAATTGAAACCGGCTGAAGTGATGATGGTGGGAGATAGTCCAAGAGATCTGGTAATGGGGAAGAATGCAGGTGTCGCTCTTAGTGTGGGAGTGCTGACCGGCGCCCATGATCGCGCTCAGCTAGCGAATTATGGCGATCTTGTTGTTGATAATATTTCCGCTCTTGTTGATGAGCTGGATTGATCACTGGTGGGACTATGGTGGCCTGGGCCGAATCCCTGGAAGATTAAAAACTGTTAATGTAAATCTCCGGGCCATTATCGAACTGTTGACCAATTGAATGGTCACAAGCGCTAAGAACAACTCATAGTGAGAGCGATGAAAGCAGGACTTAGTGTATTTGGTTTTTTGGTGGTGATGGGTTTAGGCGCCACATTTTTTTTGGACAAAGAAGACACGGTTGTAAGCGATACCTTTATCGCCGATGACCATCTGCAAATAGCCACTTTCGCTGGGGGATGTTTCTGGTGCGTTGAAAGTGACTTCGAAAAAATTCCTGGCGTTGCAGAGGCCGTCTCCGGCTATAGTGGTGGAGAGATTTCCAATCCAACCTATGATCAGGTTGCCGGGGGAAAAACTCTCCATGCAGAGGCCGTTCAGGTTTACTATGATCCTGAAATAATTAGCTACGAGCGATTACTGGACGCTTTCTGGCGTCAGATAAACCCCACGGATAATGATGGACAATTTGTTGATCGTGGCAAACAGTATCGCCCCATTATTTTTGTTGAGAATGACGAGCAAAAAAGCATAGCGGAGCAATCCAGGCAAGCATTGGAGCGCGCTGGTCGATATTCTGATCCAATCACTATTTCCATTGAGCCCACGGTTGCATTTTATAAGGCAGAGAGCTATCACCAGAATTTTTACAAAAAGAGCCCCGGTCGGTACAAAACCTATCGTTATGGGTCTGGCCGGGATCAATTTCTGGCGAAAGTCTGGGGAGATGATTTAGAACTAAATTTTGAAACTGAAAAGAGAAAGAAAAAAATGACAGCGAAAAATATGGACGAAAATGATAGTGATGAAGTTTTCGTTAAACCTTCTCAGGAAGAACTCAAGGAGAAACTAAGTGATATCGCCTACAAAGTGACCCAGAAGGATGGCACTGAGCGACCGTTCACAAACCCGTATCATGACGAAAAAAGAGAAGGCATTTATGTGGATATTGTCAGTGGTGAAGCGCTTTTTTCTTCCAATGATAAATACGATTCGCAAACGGGTTGGCCAAGTTTCACCAAACCATTGGACGCTGACAACATTAAGGAAAAGCTGGATTTCAAGTTAATCCTGCCTCGTACTGAAGTAAGAAGCGTTCAGGCGGACTCTCACCTCGGACATGTCTTCAAAGACGGGCCCGCTCCAACGGGGCTACGATATTGTATGAACTCCGCAGCCATGCGGTTTATCCCGAAAGAAGATCTAGTAAGTGAAGGATATGAAGAATATGTCCATCTGTTTGAGCTGTCATGATGATTAAGAAAAAAGTAGTCGGCCTGATCCAGGTAACTGCTCTTTGCATGACCTTTTTTGGTGTCAATGCGTATGCTGGAAAAGCGGTTTCCGTACAAAGTGCTGCCACCATAACACCGTTGTTAGAGTTATATACGTCTGAGGGCTGCAGTAGCTGTCCGCGTGCTGATGAATGGCTCGGTAAATTGGGCGCTGCACTGAATGAAGATTTTCATGCCTTGCCTTTGGCTTTTCACGTCGATTACTGGAATCGCCTGGGATGGATTGATCCATTCTCTAATCCCGGTTTCACTAGGCGCCAGGAGGGAATTGCGATGAATAACCAACAACAGACCTTGTTCACGCCGCAATTCGTTGTCAGTGGTAGGGGTGCTAAAGGGAGTAATGACATGATTGAGCGAGTTTATTTCAATAACGCTCAGGCATCACGTCTAAGTATTGATCTTGGCGTAGAGGCGGGTGAGTCGGATGGGATACAGGCCAATGTACTGATCAACAATATGGTTGGCAAGGGTTCGGCAACACTCTATTTCGCGGTTTTCGAAAACGACCTGGTAAATGAAATTCCTGCAGGTGAAAACAAAGGTAGAACGTTACATCATGATTTTGTTGTTCGATATTGGAGTGAGCCTTATGGGCTGAATCTGCAGGAAAGCCAGTCCCATAAATCAATAAACATCCTTCTCGGCAGTGATTGGCAGGAACAGAATCTTGGTGTAGCCGCCGTGGTGATTGATGATGAAAATGGTAAAACCCTTCAGTCGGTTAGCACGTCTATCGAGGCGCTATTTGAAAGTTAGCGGTATATCCAGGTGGCGTGTAGAAGCGGAGTTGGCTGAAAAAGAATCTACCTTTTAGACTTTGTATCGGGAGAAAAATTTTGATTGACCCAAGGGGATTGAAATACTTTTGCCTGAACCCATTAATAACCTCAATATAAATTAACGTGTTAAGAGGTATTAATATGAATGCTTTAGCAATGTATCCTTCAAGAAGCCGTGAAAGATTTGTGGACTTTGATCAGATGCTGGGAAGTTGGTTTTCTCCCCAGGCCCGGCGAGTCCAGGTTGATCAACCGAATAGCCCGAAAATTGACATTGTCGAAACGGACAAAGGGTTTGAATTAATGGCAGATCTTCCAGGTGTAAAGGAAGAAGAGATTTCAGTTAACGTAAAAGAAGGTGTGTTGATTATCGAGGCTAATCCGGAAGACAAACCAGTCGAAGAAGGAGAGCAAAAATCGGTGATTGCACGAGAGCGAAAAACGGGGAAATATTATCGTGCACTAAAACTCGGGGCGATTATTGATGAATCATCGATTCGAGCAGAGTATGTTAATGGTGTTCTCACTCTTACTCTACCTAAAAGTGCGAAGGCTGAGCCTCAAAAAATCGCTATTAACGCTCAATGAATGGATCCGGATTTTAATTTGGAACTCTAACGTTCAACATCAGGAAAAGCCGCAATTTTTGCGGCTTTTCCATTTTTATTGTGAATTAGGTATCTA
>JAALKB010000259.1 GCA_011088265.1 Gammaproteobacteria bacterium | reverse complement strand
CCCGCGCCTGAATTCACGGGGGCCTTGGCGAGCGTGGCAACGCCGCTCCATGGCGAAGATACCTATCGAGTATTGTCAGAGGTATTGGGACTGTCTCGAAGTGAGATTACTCATCTTGAAGAGATTGATGCGGTTTGATGTATGTAAAGAGCAGTATTTCTGATATTTGAAGAGAATAGGTTATTCCATCTTTGACTTCAGATCTCGACTTCAGGTATTGACTTCAGATTCTGGCTTCAGGCTCATGTTTCAACGGTTTTAGTGGGACCTGTTTTGGGGGATGTCTGGGTTGGTCTACCGGTTTGGTCTGGTACATTGCCCAGAGCCTTCAATCCGGTCTGCTGACCGCTTCCGGTAGGCCCATGTCTACTCCATATCTACTCGGTATCTGACTCATATCTGAAAAGCTAAATAGCAAACAAGAGGAAAAAATTGATATTCGGTAAAAAAAGATCGGTTGGGAATAACAGCGCTGATGACAATGTAAGTCATTCCTCGACTACTGGGACGCAGTATCAGAGTGTTGAAAATACCCGAATTCTATCTCTGCTCGCCCAGGACTATCTTAGGGAAAGAAAACATAGAAGAAGATGGGGAATGTTGTTTAAATTGGTGATTCTGGGATATATCGGAATCATCATTTTTTCACAACTGGATATATTTGGCTCGATCACTGAGAACAGACATACTGCATTGGTGGAAATTAACGGGGAGATTGGACCCAATGGTGAATCCGCTGAAATGGTCAATTTTGCATTGCAAAGTGCCTTTGACTCAGAAGCGTCAATTGGTGTAATCATCAATATAAACAGTCCAGGCGGTTCGCCTGTTCATTCTGCGCAGATTAACGAAGAAATTTATCGGCTGAAAACCCTGTACCCGAATAAACCGGTATATGTGACTGCTTCAGACATCTGCGCATCAGGTGGATATTACATTGCTGTCGCTGCGGATCAGATTTATGCCCATCCCGCTAGCATTGTCGGATCTATCGGGGTCCTGATGGATGGCTTTGGCTTCGTTGAATCAATGAAAAAGCTGGGCGTTGAGCGCCGACTTCTCACTGCGGGGAAGAATAAGGGCTCTCTGGATCCATTTTCTCCTATCAATGAAGAGCAAAATGAGCATGCGATCAGAATGCTGGATGAAGTCCATCAACAATTTATTGATGCGGTGAAGACCGGTAGAGGAAATCGTCTCGCTGATGATCCTGATATTTTTAGCGGTCTGTTCTGGAGTGGTGAGCGGGCACAGGAACTCGGCCTAATTGATGATTTTGGTACCCTGGAGCAGGTCGCCAGGGATGTTATTGGTGCTGAAAAGATATTGGATTACACCGTCAGACAATCAGTGGTCGAAAAGTTTGCGGAAGAAGTGGGAATTTCCATGGCAAAGGGATTGTTTGGCAGTTCGTTGAATCTTCGTTAATGAAGTTAACCCATGCTGAAAGTCGCTCAGAGTCACAATGACTTAACCTGACCTGACCTTGCAATGGCCTTGAAATAGTCTTGAAATTGACATGAAATAAACAGAATACACAGTCGACCACCTGGAACCATCATCTGATCATGACAAAAACGGAACAAATTCTACAGCGGTTGGTCTCCTTTCCCACGGTAAGCCGGGACAGTAATCTTGCCTTAATTGAATACATCAAATCGTACCTTGACGATTTAGGTATTGAGTCCACGTTAATTTTTAATGATGGAAAAAACAAGGCGAATCTGTATGCGTCTTTTGGTCCGGTAGATTCGCCGGGTGTCATGCTGTCGGGGCATACAGATGTCGTTCCCATCGACGGACAGAACTGGACGGTGGAACCATTCACGATGTCGGAGAAGGAAGACCGGTTATACGGTAGAGGGACCACGGATATGAAGGGTTTCATCGCTGCGGTGCTGGCCGCGGTGCCCGATGCCATGGAATTGGATCTCAAAAGGTCGATTCATCTTGCATTTTCCTATGACGAGGAGATTGGTTGTGTTGGCGTCCGGAGCATGGTCGATATGCTGGAATCAGCACCTAACAAACCGGCATTTTGTATCGTGGGTGAACCGACGGAAATGAAAGCAGCGGTGGCCCATAAGGGCAAGACGGGGGCTATTTGTGTTTGCCGGGGAGTGGAGGCCCATTCTGCATTAACGACCAGCGGTTTGAATGCAATCTATCTTGCTTCAGATATGATTAACGTTATTCGGGATATTCAGGAGGGGCTGAAATCAGGTTCTTCTGATCATCACTATGATGTTCCTTACTCGACTCTGCACGTGGGTACAATTGAAGGAGGAACCGCGCTTAATATTATTCCCCGGGAGTGCTTATTCAGGTTTGAAATCCGTAATCTGAAATCAGATGACCCTGAGGGGATTCTTACTGAAATACGCCAAAAGGCTCAGGCTATAGTTGATCAGTATAGCGAACAATTTCCAGAGGCCGGGATCAGCATTGATGTGTTTAATCAATATCCTGCCCTCGATACTTCCCCGGAAGAAGAAGTGGTACGTCTAGTGCAATCATTGATTGATTCAGACGAGATTCTGAAACTTGGTTTTGGAACAGAAGGGGGGCTGTTTCAGCATCGACTTGGTGTTCCAACAGTTGTCTGTGGCCCAGGCTCCATGGATCAGGGGCATAAACCTGATGAGTTTGTTTCTCGCGCTCAGCTTGGGAAATGCGATCAGTTCCTGAAAAATCTGATAAGACAGATGGTCTAAATGACGAATAATGCACGTTCAGGTTTTCAACAATGAGGGAAGCTGGCATTTCTACCAGGCACACACGGAATACTTTACCCGGAAATATCTATGAATTTGAGTTACCTGAGATTTAAGTTATCTGAGGATAGCGTGTGAATGAGCAATTGAGGGCGCAGGTTTTTCCAGAATCGGAATTACCCGATTACAGGGAAATTCAGAGTGTCGGCAGAAAAATGGCTGAGACATGGGGCGTTGGTCACTCTGAGTTTCTGCTTGCGTGCCAGTGTGGTAGTGAGTCAGAATATAAACAGCGAATGATGTCCCAGGGCGTGGTAATGAAACATGCTCATATGGGTTTTCGTGACAGAAATAAGAGCAAAAGGGCGTTTGCAGAGATCTATGAGAAAACCCAGGTGAAAGGAGTTTATGTAGATCGATATGGTTTGTGTCTGGATTGGTCCATGGGTTTTCCTCGATCAATCCGTAGCGAACAACTACGGGGAACCGGTCTGATTCTGGATTCTGTTGAAGAGTTTGTTGATATTGCCAATTCTGCCCCAGTGGCCTCCCATTTTGGGGACTTCGTCCTGGGGTTTCCTGCTGCCCTGGAAAACACACAATTTGCACTGTCCGCGGGATCCACAGTGATTGGGAACCTCGGTCAGTATTTCACATTTCGTCTGCCGGGATGGCTAAATGACATAGAAACAACCCGGTCGACTTTAACTGCGATTGCATTAATGGCGGCACAACCCGTGGACGTTTTGGTGCATTCAAATCTGGATGACGGGTTTGCAGCGGTGTTTAACGATCTGTCCTGCGCATTGGGTGCGGCGATAGTCGAGAAATATCTGATTGAGGAGTTGATGGGGGAAATGTCACCCATTGTTTTGGGCACCATTATAGTAATCCTCTGTCCCGCTTTGCCTTTCAAAAAGCCTTGAGTCAGGTGAGTGATCAACCGGGAAGTATGATCTATGGAAATACGGTGAGCTATCAGGGGAATGATGCAGAGAATTATGCCAGTTTGGCCGGCTATCTTTTGGTGGACATTGTTGGGCAGTTTGCCAGCCCGAGTGGGCATGCAATAAATCCGGTCCCGGTGACTGAAAACCAAAGAATTCCGGATATTGATGAAATTATCGATGCCCAGCTCGCTGGTGACAGATTGATATCTTCTGGCCGTGATTTGTCTATGTTTTTCAATATGGAGGAAGTGGATGCTCAGGTCGCTACTTTGCTAAAGGGGGCTAACTATTTCGTTGAACATCTGCTTTCCGGTTTCGAAGAGGGGGGAATTGATACAAAAAACCCCTTCGAGATGTTTCTGGCAATACGTCGAATTGGTGGTAAGCAGTTAGAAAGGTGGTATGGCCCAGGTGACTGGGATGATGAGAGGAATAGACGTAAGTCCTGGGTAGTTTCCGACATTGTTGTTGAACTCGATAAACTGGTGCGAAAAAACCTGGAAAGTCTCAAACATCACAACAGCGATCAGCTAAAGGATTGTGGAATTAAATTGCTTATTGCAACCACCGATGTTCATGAGCACAGTAAGTTGTTACTCGAAGGTGTTTTTCGCGGTATTGGTTTAACACTCATTGATGGCGGTGTTTCCACGGACCCTGATTCTTTGGCCGGAATTGCTGAGGCC
>JAALKB010000258.1 GCA_011088265.1 Gammaproteobacteria bacterium | reverse complement strand
AAGCTGGATGCTCGAAAATCGAGCCCCCCATATCGTCAACGGTGACTATACCCCTCATTCCTCAGTGAATATTTGGCCCAAGGATTTGGGTATTGTGTTGGACATTGCGAAATCCGCAAAGTTTTCTGCGCCCATTACAGCGGCGGCTCTGCAACAATTTCTTGCCGCTGCGGGGTCTGGTTGGGGAACTGAGGATGATGCTGCCGTAGCTAAGGTCTATGCGCGCAATGCAGGGTTGACTCTACCAGGTGAAGAATAATGTTACTTGGCTGTATTGGAGATGACTTTACGGGTTCTTCGGACCTGGCGAATACCCTGGCGAAACAGGGAATGCGAACGGTTCAATACACCGGCGTCCCAAACATGGCTGCCAAGGGAGATGTTGAAGTCGGCGTGGTCGCCTTGAAATCCCGTTCTATTGACGTGGCTCAAGCGATACGACAATCTCTTGACGCACTAAACTGGCTGAAAGCCCAGGGATGTAAACAGTTCTTCTTTAAATACTGTTCAACCTTTGATTCCACAAAAGTAGGTAATATTGGGCCGGTAGCCGAAGCATTGGCGGATGCTCTTGATGCGGGTATTGTGGTTTTTTGTCCTGCATTTCCGGGGGCTGGAAGAACCATCTATCAGGGACATTTGTTTGTTAATGATCAACTATTTAATGAGTCTGGTATGGACAGTCATCCGCTGACTCCCATGACTGATTCAGACATTGCCCGATGGCTCCAGCACCAATCCAGTTCATCCGTGGGAAAGGTGACTTCCACAGACGTTTTAGCGGGAGTGGATGCTGTTGATTCGGCCCTCGCAAGAGAACAGTCAATGGGTAACCGTTTTGTTGTGGTTGATGCAATCCGTGATGAAGATCTGATGACCATTGGCCGTGCCGTTGAGAAATTGCCGCTGATTACCGGTGGTTCCGGTGTCGCAATGGGGTTACCCGAAAATTTTCGGAAGAGAAACCTAATATCTCAAACAAAGGTACCCTGGACAGGTCAGTCCGGGCGATGCGTCATTTTGTCCGGGTCTTGCTCTATTGCGACTCGGGCACAGGTTGATTTGTATAGCCAGGCCCATCCATCATTGGAAGTCAGTCCAGGGAATATTATGAATAAAATTACTACAGCCTGGGATGTGGCCAAATGGGTATTGGATCAAACGGGGATCCCCCTGGTCTATACCTCGACGGATCCGGAATCCGTTAAGCAGGTACAAAAAGAGTTTGGTAAGGAAAGCTCGGCTAGTGCAGTTGAAACTTTATTCGCCGAAACAGCAAAACTTTTGGTGGATGGAGGAGTAAGCAGCTTGGTTGTTGCAGGTGGTGAAACATCTGGAGCTATAGTGGAAGGGTTAGGCATAACTACCATGGAAGTGGGACCAGAAATTGATCCTGGTGTGCCGGCCATGCGTGCAAGGGATGACCTGGTAATTGCCTTAAAGTCGGGAAATTTTGGTACCGAAGATTTTTTTGCCAAGGCAGTAAAAGTCCTGTCCACGGACCTGATCGACCCTCCATCATGATCGAGAGCAAACTTCGTGAACAGATCTGTCGATTAGCGAAATCGATATTCGACCGGGGTTTGACCGGCGGGAGTTCAGGTAATATTTCTTCGCGCACCGCTGAGGGTGGTCTACTGGTTTCCCCCACCGGATCCTGCTTTGGTGATTTGGATCCTGCCAGGCTAAGTTGTTTTGATGCACAAGGAAATCAAATATCAGGTGATAAACCCACCAAGGAAATGAACCTGCATGCAGCGTTTTATGAAACCCGCTCCAGTGCAGGAGCCGTGGTACATCTTCACTCTACCCATTCAGTGGCAAGGTCCTTGTTGCCAGGTCTGGACCCGGATAACTTCTTGCCACCGCTAACCGCTTATTCGATTATGCGATTGGGTAAGGTCACGCTACTTCCGTACTTTCGGCCCGGTGATCCCGCTATGGGAGATGCAGTAAAGGGACTGGCGGGCAAACGCTCCGCAGTGATGTTAGCGGCGCATGGCCCCGTGGTTGCGGGTAAGGATGTAGAAGCAGCGGTCTATGCGGTTGAAGAGCTTGAGGAAACATCAAGGTTGTCTATGTTATTGCAAGGTTGCAATCCAACTCTGCTCAATGCGGAACAAATTCAGGACGTTGTGACCCACTTTAATGTCGAATGGGATTGACCATGAGGATTTCGGCAAACCTGGGTTTTCTTTGGACTGAATACTCTTTGCCTGATGCTATCCGAAAGGCGAAAAGGGCAGGGTTCGACGCTGTGGAGTGCCATTGGCCTTATGCCACTGAAGTGCAGGATGTTAAACAGGCATTGGAGGAAACCGGGCTCGGGATGCTAGGGATTAACACTATTCGGGGGGATCTTGATAAACGAGAGAACGGACTTTCTGCTTTGATAGGAAGAGAATTGGAAGCACGAGAGGCCATCGATCAGGCCATTCATTATGCCATTGAGATTGATACGCCTAATATTCATGTGATGGCGGGGTTGGCTAATGGCAAAACAGCACATCGAACATTTCTGGAGAATCTCGAATATGCCTGTGCGCAGGCAGCTGTTCACGGTATCACCATCGTTATTGAGCCCCTAAATCATTTCGATGCCCCTAATTATTTTCTTCAAACCACCGCTCAGGCAAAAGACATTATTACTGAAGTGAATGTCTCTAATCTAAAACTTATGTTCGATTGCTACCATGTGCAGATTATGGAAGGAGATATCTCAAGGCGGTTGGAATCACTATTACCTATAATCGGACATATCCAGATAGCCTCCGTACCGGATCGAGCGGAACCAGATCGAGGCGAACTTAACTATCAGCACATACTAAACACCCTTGGTGGATTAGGCTACGAGGCCCCCATCGGTATTGAGTATCGGCCTACCGGAACCACTGACGACGATTTGGATTGGATGAGGAATCTCTTTAATCGATAAGTGTATGGAAAAACAAACACAGTCTGATCAGTTTTCATTCCTGCCTAATGTTCTTTGAAATGGAAGGGCCATATCGAACGTGAGTTGTGGATCTACTGGGTTAGTAAAATGCGACATTGACAGCATATTCTCCAACGTCTACACTCTTCCCATGATCTATTCTTTTTATGCGGTAGCGAACAATAAACCTGTTTTTGATAAACGGGTGGTTCCGGGCGCTCGCATGTAGGAACAGGTTAGACAAATACACAATAAACCTCGGCAGCCTACATGGGCTTCCGGGGTTTTTTCATTCTGGAGCCATTCTGCTGTCATCACCAAAACAGGAGATTCCCATGTACCACGGCTCTATCGTTGCACTGATTACCCCATTTTCAAATAATTCGTTGGATGAAGGCGCGCTGGTTCGACTGATTCGCTTTCATCTGGATAATGGGTCTAATGGAATTGTGCCAGTAGGCACGACTGGTGAAGCCCCTACCTTGAGTCGGCGAGAACATGAACGAGTCATTGAAATTGTGGTGCATGAGGTGGGCGGTCAGATCCCGGTTATTGCCGGTTGCGGGTCATATGATCCAGCGGAAGCTGTCTCTTACACAAATCATGCAGCACTGGTTGGGGCAGATGCTGCATTGCATGTGATGGGTTACTATAATCGTCCAAATCAGGAAGGTATTTTTCAGCATTTTCGGCTGCTAAATGAAACTACGAAATTACCTATGTTTGTCTATAACATCCCACCCCGGGCAATCATTGACATCCAGCCGGAAACCATGGCTCGCCTGGCAGGGCTCAAAAACATAGTTGGTGTGAAAGATTCTACCGGTGATTTGTCCCGTCCGCTAAAAGAAAAACTGCTTATCAAAGGGGATTTTTGTTTTCTAACCGGGGAAGATCAAACTGCGGTGGCGTACAATGCTCAGGGCGGCCAGGGGTGTATCTCTGTAACAGCGAATATTGCCCCGAGGCTTTGCGCTCAATTGCAGAAAGCATGCGCGAATCAGGAGTTTCACTGGGCTTTGGACATTCAAAAGAAACTCATGCCTCTTCATCAGGTACTGTTTCTGGAGCCGAGTCCTGCAGGAATAAAGTATGCCTGTTCTTTATATGGTCTTAGTGAATTCCATTGTCGGGTGCCCATTGTCGAACTGACCGATAGTACAAAACGGGCAATTAGGACTGCGATGGATAATATTTGGTAGATTAGGAAATAGTCGACTATTTTCGTGATCCATTTCATAGCAGTCTTGAATGGGAAAAGCGAAGTTCATGACAGGAATGTCGAAAACTGCTGCATGTCAATCCGCTCGGTGACCAGGCTGTTTTCGATGCATTGGGAGTCGGCGTATCCCAGGGCCATTCCACATACTACGATCTCTTCGTCGCTGATGGGCAACGCTTCGCGGACTGGAAGATGATAGTCGGCCTAGGCAGCCTGGGCGCAGGTATGAAGGCCGGCTTCTCGAGCTAGTAACATGATATTTTGCAGAAACAT
>JAALKB010000257.1 GCA_011088265.1 Gammaproteobacteria bacterium | reverse complement strand
GAAATACTACAACAATCCGTTTAACTTTTTGTCCTATTTAGGGTTGACACATCACAGCGCTGATGACGGGTTTGAGAAAACACCTCCTCAATCGCCGACCAGAAGCCCATGGCCCCGTCACCAATGGCCAGTTGCGGCGCTTTCATCCCTCGGGATTTCAGATTTAACAATAGCTCTCTCCAGCTCTGCGTCGACTCGCGTACGCCATCTTCAATGCCCAGAAACTGCTTCTGGCCCCGATCATTCACTCCAATGATCACCAGTGCACACAGCTTCGTCTGCTCAGCCCGCAAACCACTGTAGACGCCATCTGCCCAGAGATAGACCCAACGGTCTTTTGATAAATCACGCTGACTGAATGCCACATATTCCTGTGACCAGACCTGCTTGAGACGGGACACGGTACTTGCTGACAGCCCCGCTGCTTCCGGCCCCACCCGCTCTTTGAGCGCCTCTCCCATTTCACCACTGGTTACCCCTTTCAGATACAGCCACGGCAAGGCTGCTTCCAGCGACTTCGTCTTTCTCACGTACGGTGGCACCAGGGCCGAATGAAACGTCATCGCCTCATCGGTTCCTGAACGCACTTTCGGAATGCGGACTGTCACCGGCCCGATACCCGTTTGTATCTGCCTGCCCGGATGATAGCCATTACGAACAACAGCGGGTTTACCTTCTTCTGTCTGTTTGGTCGAATGTTGATCAATCAGCCCGGCCAGTTCTGCCTCAACGGCTGATGTGATTAGCTCCTGTGCGCCGGTTCGCAAAAGATCAGTTAACCGATCACTAAAAGACCCTCGATCTTCCATCGAAACAACGGTATTCTTACTCATGAGTGGCGTATCCTCGTGTGATTAAATTGACTGTTTGGTAACTTCAAATTAATCAGATACGCCGCTTGCTTTCAACTCCTCATACACCAGATTTCGTTATACCTCATCCAACCCTCGTACAATCCAGCCAATACGTTCTCGTATGTTATCGTTACATTGAGCTGAATCCAGTCCGCGCAGGGATGGTTGTACATCCTGGCGAATATCAGTGGTCAAGCTATGGCAAGAACAGCCAAGGATTGAATGGATACGGGTATCTACGAATAGCAACTACGCCCTCGGAAGCGATCGTTTCCGGGATAAAATAGAGGAGGCTTTAGGGCAGCGCGCAAAGCCACGTAAACGAGGTCGGCCACCGAGGAGAAACACTACTTAACTGTGGTCTGTCCCCAATTGGCCCAATTGGCTATACGGGCGTTCATTCTATTTCGGTGCCTCTAGCAGCCAGTAGAGCACATTATCTGTGAACGTATTATCCCGAGTTAATCCTAAGTGATTAGCTGGTAAGAAGAGTACAGATGTCCAGTCGATTGGCGAGACTAAATGGGGTTTCCACTGTGCGCCTTCTCTTTCATCCATTAATGCGCTCGAACGCAGTACGGTGCCATCGCCAGCGCCGAATTCAGTGACTTCGATTTGACCTGTTATCGAATCCACTAACATCTGTTTTTCTGTCTTCTTTGCATCACCAATTACCGAAAATATTTCCATGTTGTCAGGCATTGTTGAGGGTTTATCCATAACTCGATGAAAACGCTCCGCATTTTTCAAAAGCATTGACTGTAGTTTTAATGCGGTATTTCGCCGCTCATTCTGACTACTCGAATCGGGAAGCATTATCCCTAAGAATTCGGTAGTGTTACCTTTTTCGGACGCTAGCCCCCATCTAAATCTCTCCCAAACGGAAGGGTCGTAAATGTCAAAAGGCTGCGACTCGCTACCCAACATAATCCTGCGATGCCTAGGACGGGGTAACAATTCGTAGACTGAGGGGAAAGTCCCGATCAAAGACGGGGGATAGTAAGGCAATACAGGACGGCCAGTATCATAACCATCGATCAACCGGGTAAATGCATCCAGCGATCCACCATTGGGGGGGCAACCAAAATCAGCCGACCAATGTCACTTTTACCCAACCAAGGCACTGGGTCCTCATCACGAATCTCATCCAGCTTTGTGTCGCCGTAGCGTAAGAAATATCTCGCGATTAATCCCCCCATGGAATGCGCCACAATATCAAATTTAATATCGTCTACGTCCAAATCATACCGAGCTTTATAGGCGGCTCTAACATACTCTCGCTTTTCATCAATAAAGACCTTTAAGCGTTGTGCATTGTCTACGTTACTCAAGCGCCAATCGTAATCAAACTGAAAGCAGGTAAAATGATCGTCGCCATAATCGATGCTATTTAGGCCCAAATCCTGGTCTCGATATCCACCGACGCCGAGGGTCGCCAAAATTCCGGCATAAGCACGAACAACTAAAGGTATACCAAATAGCTTGATCTTGATTTTATCTAGCACGCCATCTGGCTCGATGTTATCTTTTAGTGAACTCAAATCCTTATCGTCACTAATCGTTAACGACATCAACCTGGCGCCTTCATCTGTCTGAGGGTCTGCTGCTTTCGCGTCGAACGCGCCCCATACAGTTTGACCAGAATCAATATCCACCAGCCTACTACCCATTAGTCCCGGAATTACGATAACCGGATTTCTATCGGGCTGATGGTATTGCGCGGATCGGCGATAGATAATATTTACCTCCGCGTCGGTTGCGCCAATATGACTACATCCACTCAGAAGAGTTGCCAATAAGGCGAACTCCACTATCAAATAACGCTTTGTCCAAAACTTCAGATATATCATAAGTATTTGTGACCTTTGTCATGAGTAAGCCTGAGCAATGTTAGCACTAAACTAGTAAAGAGAAGTGCTGGATATCTGCTAATGACTACATTGGTCGTAGGTTCACCCAAGGGCATTTCACAGGTCCTGCCGGGCCCACCATGTTTTCCCTATTTTCAATAAATTACGTCTATTTCGAATTTTCTAAATTTTACGTATACCCTGTTCTTTTTTATGTGGGATTTACACCCTACCCAATAAACTCTTGATTTGCCTGGATAGTGCAATGGAGAACTAATCATTTGTTCTATAGATAAAATAACAACCTCCGCTGCATTGGAAAGAAATAGCTGTCGAGATAGACAATGATGTAAGTTGGTCTCAGTCGCTAAAATAAATCCGCCCCCGATTTTTACGATCCTTTTGTGCAAAACCACGAAAACGAGGTCGGCCACCGTCGAACAAAGACTACTTAAATTGTGGTCTGTCCCCAATTGCGCGAATAATCAGATCTGTCCCCATTTCTCCGAGTGCAAACTTCGATTCTAGACTCAATAGTGCAGAAACCTAGAGGTGGGTGGAGTTGGTTAAATAAGATTGCCGCTGGTGGAGTACTTCAGGTGATGAGATTTGCCCATGCCAAAAGTCGTCTTTATTTCTCTCGATTGGCTCGATGTTCCATTTCTTAAGATATGACATGATCTCAAATTAGTAAAATGTTAGTTCTTGTCAAGTAAGAGGTAATAAGTATCGGAGTCACTTGGTTATCGACAAGACCTTGTTTCTTGAATTGGTATTGGGCTTGGCATAGAATAAATGTAAGCAACTTACTTATATTTAGAGATTTGTCTTATGACACGAACTATGACAATAGACACTGGAGATGAACTACGCGGTTTTGTAGAGTCTCTGGTTGAAACGGGAGATTACAAAAGCCGAAGCGAAGTGGTTCGTGAAGGCTTACGGTTACTGAAAGAACAACGGGCGAAATCAACCCTTGAGACACTGCGTAGTCTTATCGATGAAGGTGAGAATAGCGGTGATTTAGTAAACTGGGACGTCGATGTTTTTTTGACGCGCGTTCGATCTATGTAAGAGTAGTAGATTGTGAAAGGCCGCGTTCAACTTCGCCCCGCAGCGGAACTAGATTTAAAACAGATCTATTGGTACAGCGATAAAAAGTTTGGACGAGATAGAGCCGAAAGATATATTCGAGACTTAGATCGAGCGCTCCAGTGCTTGGCAGATGATCCTCAACTAGGGAGAGATGGTAGCGAAATAAAACCTGGGCTGATGATATATCAAGTTGTGTCTCACATCGTCTGTTTCAGAATTGTTGAAGAGGGTATAGCTATTATCAGAGTACTACATAAATCAATGGATTATAAAAGGCACCTGTGAGATCAGGGTTACGTAAAATAGATCCACAAATTATTGATATTCCGAGGGCTAAACTCACGATTTACGTAAAATGATCAGCTGTAAGTCATTGATCCATAGAAATAATAGCCGTTCCTCATAATCCATTGGTCGTACGACTCCATGGATGGAGGAGGTAGTGCGGTAAAAGGTGTCGGGTAAAAGGTGTCGGAGGGATTAAGAATTAAGCAGCGGGTTCGCTTGGGTAGAACACTAATTTCGGGAGCCATTAGTACGAAAAAAATTGAGATTTCTTTTGTTAATAAAGTGAATTAAATTTTATTTAGTCCGTCCTGAAAAAAGGCGCGATGTCGTTAGCGATCATGCGTCAT
>JAALKB010000256.1 GCA_011088265.1 Gammaproteobacteria bacterium | reverse complement strand
GGCATCCACGTCCGATACCACAAATGTGACATACATTCCTGTGGGAGGCATTCCTCCGGGAGGGCTTTGGTACTGTTTCGGGACCAGGTTGTGATCCCGTTTAATGATTCCATATTGCACTTCCGAATTATCGGGAGCACAAAACTGTACGTACCAGTCGCTCTCGTAGTTAACACTAAAGCCCAGTAGCCCAACATAGAAGTCTCTACTACCCTCCAGGTCATCCGAGCAAATGTTCGTTATCATCCTCATTGGTTTATTTTCCGTCATCTACTAGCAACAGGTGTTTTAAAAAACTCAAACATTCCTGGATACTACCCCAAAAAGCAAGCATTAAAACCACCAACGCATACTCTTAAACCAAACTTGGTCATGGATGATCGATCTCCTATCTAATAGCTTTTACTATCTAGCCCTCCTCTCTCTTTCGGAATCAAGTAAAGTTCGTTTACGTTCCAATCCCCAACGATATCCGCCAAGACTTCCATCTCCCCGTAAGACCCGGTGACACGGAATCAATACACCAATTCGATTTCTTGCGCACGCTGATGCCACTGCCCGCACAGCCTTGGGTTTGCCGATCCGTTCAGCCAATTCACCATAACTCAGCACATCTCCTTCTCGAATACTTAACAGAAACTGCCAGACTTTCATCTGAAATGCGGTACCTCGCATATCAAGCGGCAGGTCAGGCCTGGGAGCACCTTCGCTGATATGCTGATTTAATGCTTCTGCCCAGGCATCAAGTTCCGGAGCATCCCTTGCAGGTGAAGCACTGATTTCTGCTTTGGGGAACTCGTCTTTCAGACTGGCAATCAGAGATTCTTTTGAATCGCCAAACTGTACAAAACAAATCCCCTTATCTGTCGCGGCCATGACGATAAAACCAAGCGCCGTTTTGCAGAACGCGAAGGTGATAACCTCACCGACCCCTCCCGCTCGATAGGCTTTGGGCGTCATACCTATATGCCGATTCGCTTCACCGTAGACGCGGCTAATGGAACCAAACCCCGATGAAAAAATTGCGTCAGTGATACCTTCGCCTTCTTTCAGGGATGACTTGAAGCGTCGCATTCGAATGGCGTCTTGATAGGCTTTAGGAGAAACACCGAACGCTTGTTTGAAAACTCTCTGTAATCTGGATGAAGAGAGTCCAACGATGGATGCCAGGCTCGCAAGAGTTAATTGTTCTTCAGCATGTTCCTCAATATGACGAGCGACGTTCACCAGTCGGGAAACTCGCTGATCCCCATTTCCCGGACGACAACGCTTACAGGGTCGGAACCCAGCCACGATAGCGGTTTCAAGACCAGGAAAGAACCTGATGTTCTCGGGTCGGGCAGGTCGAGAAGAACAGGAAGGTTGGCAGACTATGCCCGTTGTGATGACACCGTAGAAGAATTCACCGTCATAGGTCTTATCTCTCGCGGCTACCGCTTTTCGCATTGCTTGTTCTGATGGCATAACCATAATAACACCTGTTGTTGAATATAGACTGCTGCAATTTAATCTTACATCCTTATGCTCTTCCATCCGTTTATTGCTAGGCAATCCAAATTGTTCCCATTTAGACAGTGAATTAATATCAACTTTATTGGGTTTTATTAGAAATTGATTGGGGAGCATGAATCGGATGTTTTATATTTTGGTACGTCATTATGATCACTCCAACACACTCTAACAATGAGCATTCTTATGACCTCAAAACAAATACCGAGCATGGACCTGACTTTCGTTTTGCTGTTATTTGCATTAGCAACCGTTTGGGGAGGATCATTTTTCTTCGCTGAAGTAGCCTTAAGGGAAGTGCCACCTCTAACAGTAGCCCTACATCGAGTTATCTGGGCGGTACCCGCACTGTTTCTTGTTGTTGTGTGGCAGGGCATTCACATTCCAGGATCAATGAAAGCCTGGCTTTGCTACTTCGTAATGGGAGCATTAAATAATGCCATCCCCTTTTCCCTCATATTTTGGGGGCAAACAGAAATTGGAAGCGGGCTTGCTTCCATACTAAACAGCACAACCGCATTTTTTGGCGTGATTGTGGCAGGAATCTTTCTCGCCGATGAAGCTCTGACAACTCGTAAAATCATCGGTGCGGTATTTGGTGTACTCGGAGTGGCTGTAATTATGGGACTTGACTCGCTTACCCATTTTGACTTGAGTAATCTGGCTCAACTAGCCGTACTAGGCGCTGCATTATCCTACGCATTCGCAGGGGTTTGGGGAAGGCAGTTCCTATCAGGCTATTCTCCAATAGTGAATGCATTCGGGATGCTAGTAGCTAGTACCATTTTAATGATTCCCGTTGCGATCTTTACCGAAGGAGTACCTGTGTTGACATTATCGACAGAAGTTTGGGCCTCCCTCATTGCAGTTGCGATATTGTCAACTGCCATAGCCTACCTTCTGTATTTTAAGATTCTTGCGCGAGCCGGGTCAGCAAATCTTATGCTAGTCACACTTTTGATTCCACCTATAGCAGTCGGTCTCAGTGTGACATTCCTCAATGAAAATATGGGCAAAGAAGCATTGATCGGTTTTGGGCTAATTGCCATCGGCCTGCTCGTAACTGATGGAAGATTGCTAAACCGCGTTCGTCAATTGTAAGAGAAAACTCCCAACTAAAATTACTTCGACGACGGCCCGTTCACAACTCGGCCCGTACTCGCCCCATTAATAACGTCACCTATCTGGATTCTACCCATTCTCTGTCATTTAGTCATTCAATGATTATTTAGACATGACAAAACAGATCGATACCTTTATCACAGATAGCACAGAAAAATAGCGTTACTATTGGAAGCAAGAATGACAAAAGTGTGGTTTTTACCACATCAGAAAATAACAAAAAGAAGTATATTGAATTAATCAAAACCCTTCTTCCTCTCCAATCAATATTCGCTTAGGGACAAATAAAAAACACATGGAAGTTGTTTCAGAATTTCCATTCGTTTTAAAAGACAGGGCTACCCGTCGAAGTCTCTGCCTGGAAAGGTAGCGAAAATAATTACTTAATGGTGACTCGGATGTTATCGAGAAGATCTCAACACCCAATCGCTAAATTCAAGAATAGCAGCTCTAAAATGCACATAAGAAAAATATTTATATCTATACTTCTCCTATTCCCTCTTGTGCTTCAGGCACAAAATGGCAATGACTCTAAAACAGTGACCGTCGTTACTCCGATATACGACCAAAAAGTTTCGCTGCACATACCCTCAACCTGGAAACAGGGTTTCGAGGATTTGAAAGCTGATCACTATATGATCGAGTTTATTCCACAAAACGAAACCATTAAAAAATGGGAGAACATGATATCAGTCCAGGGCTTTAAGGGAATTGCCGCTAAATCCACACCGGAGAAATTTCTAAATCGTTTAGCTTCCCGCTTTCAAAACTTATGTGGAAAAAACCTGGTTTACCTTAAGGGAGGCAGCGGCCAAATCAGCGGCTTTGCAAGTTCTGCAGCCATAATCGGTTGTTCGAATGTTGAAGAAGATCATTCCACAGGCCTAAAAAAGGGACAAGGTGAATTAGGAATGTATTACGCAATCAGAGGGATGAATGATCTGTATCTGGTGCACAAAGCAATTCGCGGAGACAGTGCTAATGTGTCTCTAAATGGGGAAAATGTAGGAGATTTTATTACCCCAATACTGCCTATAAAACTCTGCAAAAAAGGAGGTCCCCGGACAGAGTGCTTAAACTAGTCGTCCAACCCGGCAGTCCGTTGAAATGGTGTGTCACGCTTCGCTAACAGGTAAAAACTGCGACTTAATCTGATGGCACAGAATTTAGAGTTCCAGATAATCTGATATTGGCTGTACCATCCTCGAAACGGTCATTCGACAAAGTTCTAATCCTAAAGTTACAACCTAGCTACGGGCGGAGTCTCACGCCCCCCTCCGTCTGAGCGAAGAGCTTTAACAACTTTTTCGAATTCCATTTCAAACAAGTCGTTATTCTTGTCCCAGCCTCTAAAATTCGCCGCAACACGGGACTTAATTTGTTCTTCCTTGCCACTGTTCCACCTCCCACTGAACAGATACCCATCCAAATCAAGAGGAATAAGAGATCGTACTTTCTCACCTCGATCTTTCATCAAACTGCGCTCCTTACTGAAAGCTGAATCAATTTCATTATCAACCCACCAACTTGTCAAAGAAGACTGTGAGCAACAGAGCAAGACTTTGTCCCATATTTTGATCCCTTGTTGAATTTGCTCATAAATATCATCCCCTGGGAGCATTTGATGATCATCAAGCCAACACCGTATTCCCCGCCCTTGAAGTTGATCATGTAACCGCTGCGCAAATTTTTTATCAGAATGATTGTAGCTAATGAAGCATGAATAAAACTCTATAGCTTGATTCATAATTGAGGGTAAATATTCTATCAGAGACTCAGGAAGCCCCATTCCGCGCATAAATGTGATTGGTAAAGGCCAGGGTTGCTCTATCGTC
>JAALKB010000255.1 GCA_011088265.1 Gammaproteobacteria bacterium | reverse complement strand
CCGGGCATCTTTGGTCGATTCAGGCCAATGGCGGCCAGGGTACCCAGAAGAGTGGCTAAAACAGTCACACAAATAGCGACAAAAAAACTGTTCTTAGCCGCGAGAATCCATTCGGAAGTATAGTTAGGCCGGTTAGGTGACTGTAAAAGATCGCCGTACCACTTGAGTGAATAAGCGTCGGGATCCAATTTCAGCATCCCTTCAGAGAACGTAAAAAAAAGAGTCCGCGTTAAATGACAGTGGAATCACCACCAGAATCGGTGCAATCAGAATAAAGAAAACAACACCGCATATACCAAGGTAAGCAAAATGCCAAACTCTGCCTAACAAAGTGGTGTAACTAGGAAGAGATTTCATATCACTGGTATTCTGAAGCGGCGTGCTTTGGGTTGTTAATTTCCGAACCTACCAGATTTAAGTCAGATTTTCATATTTCTTTTGAAAACAGGCCCAGTGTAGAAAAGCGGGGTGATGGCGCAGACTCGACACACTTTATAGCGCCCATTGAGTGTAATTTTCCTTTGCGTGTCCATATCCTTGGCGCAGCAAAACCATACGAACCAATATCGACCTCATGCCCCTAAGTACCACTTATATTATAAATACCACTTAATAAAAACACCCTTCGTTCCCGCAAAAAAAAACAGCGTTCCACGAAACTGACCTCGCCGGCATGGAGGGCGAGGCCAATGAACACTGTTTCTTACTATTTCTTTATGACTATCAGTAAATCAGTAAATGAACCACAATCGATACAGACATCGCCGATATGCGACAACGACTGGTAGAGTTCAATCTATCTCAACCACCTAGCCCTCGAACACTGATCCATTGTATTTATCTGGAGTAGGTAGCAATGCATCGAGACCAGAGAAAGTACTGCCATCATAACTACCCGCAAACTTTGAAGAAACGACTGAAATGGAATCTGCTGCTTCCACCAGCGCAGCCTCATTGTTCAGTTTAAGTTTAACTGAAGCAGCAACTCCCAATACCTCGGCAAGCTCTGGGGTATCAATTGATTCTGATATTTTCTTGATAAAGGCAGTGGCCTTCTTCGCTCGCTTTGCCATGGAAAGCGCATAGTCTGCTTTTACCGTGGCCTTGGAAACTCCTCTTAGCGCATACTCAAGATCAAGTAGCTTACCAACCACATACAACATTCTCCGACGCTCCAGAGAGGCCTCGGTATTGTCATCGGAATACCAGATATTATGCCTCACTTCCCCCTGCGTCCAGCGAACCAGCCCAAATTTGCTGCCTGCAACATCTCCTCCCTTATTCACTAGCTCCTCATTAGGAACGGTATGACATCCAAAACAGTTCTCGGCCAGCTTATAAATATTGCTGGGTCGAATCATGCCAGCAGCCTCCGAGTCCGCATAACGTTTTAGTTTATGTGCCGGATCTTCATCTTCCGCTTTTACATCTTTACCTCCAAAGTCGCTATGGATATCAATCCAGTCTGCGCCAGCACCATGACAGGACTCACAAGAAATTCCGGCAATTGGTTTAGTAGATCCCTCATTCTCTGAAGCAGTAAAATGACAAGTCAGGCAATCGCTTTCGGACTTGATACGTTTGATTCCCATTTTGTCTGCGATCTCCCTTGCTCCATCACTGCGGGGCATGTCTTTGAAAGTCGTCGCATGATGAGATAATTTCCATGCGCTAACCGAGTTTTCATGGCATTCGCCGCAAGCATCCGGCCCTTTGACCCTGGCTGGATCTAAACGATAGTCGCTGGCCTGGGCTGTAACACATATACCCAAGAGGCATAATACTGCTCCGATTCTTTTTATTAGCCCGATTCTTTTTATTAGATTGAATGCAGTCATGAATAAGTCTCTCACTCTCAGTTTAAATTAGCCTAAGGTTTAAAACGCTCAAGCCTACAATAACTCTCATCATATATTCGTGGATCTGAGTCCATATCCACACCAGGCACAAAACGAACAACAAGCGCCGACCAATTAGCATCAAGGAAATTCCTGGGCATAATATCTCGGTTGGGTACACTACCTGATGAGAATAGGCCTAATACTGTGATCAATATCAATTTAGAATTTTATCTGTAGCTCCAGCCGGGAACCATATTCCAAATCTGACAGGTCTTCAGATTTAGTTGCGAACATGTCAAATTGCCAGAACGTTCTTCGCCCCAGTGCCTGTTGGTAACGTAATCCCAAACCATACTCATCACTTGCCGAAGTTTCTTTTTCGAATCGTCCCCCAGACTCTATCACCAATTGGCGACGATTATTTTTGAAAAAGCGCTGATATCCCATTGCGAAGCCCATGGATTCATCCGAGCTGTTGCTGAGCGGAGTTGGATAGCTCCCAATCCCCTGACCAGAGAATAAAATACCCGTTCGTCCTAAAGGGCCTCCTGCCAAAGGACCACGGGCAGCGGATCGATAGTTATCTATCGCCGAAAATAAATTGAGATAGGCGTTATCATGAGTATGAGGAGGAACAACTGAAAACTCCGCTAACATAATCACTCCGTCGTCGGCTTGTTCTGTGACCACACCCGGGGCACTGGAAAAGGCGATCCTAAAGGTCTGATTAATTTTGCCCATTCTCTGGGTCGCATCTATTCCAATGTTATACAAATCTCCCGCATCCTTCGAATCCACATAGACGAAGTCTAGATTGTAGGTTCGATCAAAACCGTCTATCTGATTGAAGATCCCTATAAGTTTCGCATCTGGGTCTTCTGTATTGGTATGACGATGAACACCATCCAATCCAAAAAACACACTGGTCCTCATATTGACCAAAGAAGCATTGCCCGCGAACCTCATGTTGTTCTTGCTAAATCCGAAACCATCCATATTGTCACTAACAATGAACCCTTCCTGGAATTGAACCAGCTGCCTACCGATTGAGAATCCCACATCGTTAGCGCTGCTGTCGTCAGAGTCGATTCGTGGAAAAATCTCAGCGAAATCTCCTTCGAGAAAAAACGTATCAATATCCGCATTCAGCTCATTAATGGTTTCTTCTTCTGTATTCGGTGATAATACTTTGCCAGAGAAGCGGTTCCCTTGATGTAATGGTGTCAAACCTAACAACACCCGTTCCGTTCCACTTAGCTGTAAATTAGCGAAAAGATCGAGTCTATTGACCCACTCACTGGATCGTTCATCTGCACCGGCCGCAGCATGATTTTGATATGCGGATCGATAGTTTCCGTAAACCCAAAGGGATGGCGTCCAAACCGCGCCTGTGGGTAGTTCAAAACCTCGTCGAATATTTCCTGTGGCAAGAAACTTCTCACCCAGTTCCAATAACGGTTTCGTCCGTGCGGGCAAATCGTCATCGTCCAGATAGGGAGTTGCTTCGTCGCTCAGTTCAGAAGAAATGCCTGCGGAAAATACAGGAGCAACAAACCCCATACCCACACCCATCATCCCAATCACGTATAGGGCAGATAACGGCGACTGAACCCCCTGACGAGAAATTCCCTCAAATAACCGAATACTAAACCTGTTCTTGATCATTTTTACTTCAATTCAATCACTTGTTGTTTTTCCCAAACGGTTTGATGGCCGTCAACAAGGTTCTGCGCAACTTCTTTTGCAGACATCCCATAGTCGAATCCCACCGCTGCAACGCTGTGGACAAGATTAACAGGAACTGCCGCAGATTTAAGGCGATAGGTCAAAAAGTACTTTTTTCCGCCGGTCAAGTTATTGGCACCGATCTTATATCGGGCAGGTCGAACCGTCAGAGGAGGCAATGTTTTACGGTGTTTTCTCGCACCGCCAGGTTGTCCTGTTAGCATTAAAGACCGCGTAAATGGCCGTACAAAAGGAATAGGGTCACCGGAATAGTTTACTGCCAAAACCTGCTCTCTTTCTCCACCCCTGACATTCCGGGTGAGAAACTTTGACTGTAAAGAAAAAACCTGGCTGTCCAATGGAAGATCTCCATTGTGAACATAGACAGAATGGAGATCTCGCAAATCGCCATTGGGATCCAGATCCCCCGACTGGAAAACCACGTTATCCTGTTCATCCTTCAACGTGACTTCCAACCAGACCAGACGTTCTGCGTCGAAGCCAGTCGGCACACTATGCCCATCCGTTCCGTTGCTGACCGGAATATCAAACGTTATCCCCCTATTGCTGGCTTTTTTGATTTTCACATCACCGAGACGATAGCCAATTTGCAATACTTCGAGTCGTTTTTCTTCGGCCCATGACAACAGTTTTTCCTGATCCGTGATGATATCCCAGGCATCGTATCGATCGTCGATAGAGGTCCACCTATCAGGAAATTCATAGTCATCCGGGACCGAGTCTTCAAACTTATCCGTTCCCCAACCTGCTTTGTGATCGAAAGCCAACCACTCACCTAACGTAGCCATAGCAGCCGCATCTGCATTATGTGGAAAGACTCCAGGGTGAATGACCGAGTAATCCGGACCAGCGAAGAAGTGATTGGTCAACTTTCTTGAATTAGTGGGTACTCCGCCTACTACCGCTGCCGGCCCGTGGTTGTA
>JAALKB010000254.1 GCA_011088265.1 Gammaproteobacteria bacterium | reverse complement strand
GTACTCATATCATCGTTGCAAGGGCTGAAAAACGAGATGAATTAGTTAGGTACTTTGATGAATTGAAGGTGAGAATTGAGAAATATGCCGAAGCGATCAATGAAAGCCACATTCTCTCTCAAAAACAGTATGCAAATGCCATTGAGTTAAAAACCAGAATTGGCCGTCGACAACTCTCAGAAGAGGACATTCCTTATGGAATCACTGAGGCATTAAGTCAGGATAACATTCAACAGTTGCAAACTGAGCTGGCCGACTTGAGCCATCAGGTTGATATTATTGATCGTCAACGATCTTTGTTCGCCGCCCCCCATGAGACCACTCAGAATCTCGGCGCACTGATGGATGAGACTATTGGAACTGTGGGCAAACGACTGGATGTTATTAAAGACCTCGACAAGCTACAAACTGAGCTAAGTGGGGCATCCGGCACTGCCTCTGCTATAGAGAAAACATCTCTTGAGCAGGATGCTGGTCGACGTCTTGAAAACGAGAGTTCACGCAAGGAATGGCTACTTGGTTATGTTCCATCATCTCGCGCAGATCATCTTACGAATGTACTTAAAGTTTATTATCAGGAGCTAATTGGACTCGAAAAACAACAGGTTAACATTATCCATCAGGAAGAGCTAACCAATCGTATTATTGAACTGATCGAAGAAGAGAAGGCCTCAGTCAACACATTAACTCCTTTACTTCAAAAAGAACGGGACGAGATGGGGGTGATTGAAGAAGATGCCTGGGTTACTGCACTCGCGGCGTTTACCCCAGACCAGGCGACAGAGATACTTGCCCAGCATGAAGCGAAAACCAAACGAAGATTAACTCCTCCTCCCATTGTATTGGATGACGAGAAGATTCAGGTATTGGAAGAAACTGCCCATGAAATATTCGCTGATCATATGCAGGTATTAGCAGCAAGCCGATGGATCACACTTTTTCAGGATCGTTTGTCTGCAAAAGGACTCCAAGGAGAAACAGCAAAGTATCGGGATGAACTATCAGCGTTAAAGTCCCGGGCTTCCGCCGTTCAACGCCGTATCAATCGTATCTCTGGTAAGTCCCCGGAAACCATGGCCACACTGGATGATGCAGATATGCCTCAGACTGAAGCTGAGAAGAATTTGTTTCTTAATGGAGAGATTGGTCGCTTAAGAGCAGAACGAGCAGATATACAAAGTGATTCCATCGTCCAACTCGTAGCTCGTATTGTTGTAATCTGGGTACTTGCATTTATCATTACTCTGGTGTTCTCCCGGATCATCAATCGCATGACCAGAAAACACAAGGATTCCGAATCGGGAAGTAATGCGCAAACCCTATTGGTACTATCTTTTATCAAGACCATGGGGAAAATTGTCATTTGGATTACCGCTATTATTCTGATATTTAGCTCTCTGGGATTTAATGTCGGAGCCGTATTAGCCGGTTTGGGTATTGGTGGCTTGGCTATTGCCATGGCCGCCCGCGAGACGCTTTCCGATCTACTGGGTGGAATTATGATATTCATCGAAAGACCCTTCGTAATCGGTGATGTAGTCAAAATTGGCGGAGGTGTTACTACAAGAGTTGTGGACATGACCTGGCGGAGTACATTGCTTAGAACTCCGTGGAACTATACGTTCAGTACCCCAAATAGTCAGGTAGCTAACTCCGTCATCAGCAACTTCACCAAAGAAGGACCCACCATGGACTTTGTTCCGGTTTATCTTTCGCCAGAATACGATCCGGTTATGATTCAGGATTTAATTGAAAAAGCCGTCCTATCAGTGGACATAACCTATGGCGATGAAGGCGGATGTTCCACTGGTGGAATCGTATTGGTCGAGACAATCACCCTAATGCGGTACTGGCCATGGTGGTATGTGAACAACTATGCGTCACGAGGAAAATTTAGAGGCGCAGTTTGGAAGGCTATTTGGGCAGAGCTGTCTGCGGCTGGAATTAAGATGGAAATCAAGCCTATTCCCAATATTGATTTCTCAGACACAGAAACCGACTCAACCTTTCCAACGACACCAAAGGCGTTAACCCAAAATAAATCTGATAATGATGGAGCGAAACATCTCGGTCAGATTGATGGCGAGCCTGAGGTATAGTTAAGCACCCAGATACTATCGAGTAGGCAGATGGAACTGCCTAATGGTCACTTTGTATTGGGATGTTATTATTATCCATAAACCATCTAATTCGCCGTGGTCCAGACTATCTGGTAGTTGGAATTGATAGGCAGGCCAAATAGACCGTCCAAACGGATAGGCTAAACGGACAGGCCAAATAGACAACACGAACAAACTGATGCAGAAGTGTTAAAAAGTATTAGCGGCCCGTTTGCCATTGGTAAACGGGCTATTTTATTGGGAGACATCCATAAGCAGGTACTGTATGCTCCGCAGCATTTTGTTTCTTTCACTAATTTATGCCATCCAATCAAGATATTCCGCTAAATTCCTCTCAAAATTTCAACGACCTGGAACTCTCTCCATCTATTCTTAAGGCCGTGTTTGAACAGGGATATACAAAACCCTCACCCATTCAGGCCAAGGCAATCCCAACGATACTGTCTGGTGCAGACGTGATGGGTTCAGCCCAGACAGGAACAGGGAAGACTGCCGGATTCACCCTCCCTATCCTTGATAGGTTGTCCACGGGTAGATCTGCACGCAGCAACCAGGTTAGGGCTCTAGTCATTACCCCAACCAGGGAGCTCGCGGCTCAAGTGGGTAAAAGTATTGAAATCTACGGAAAATACTTGCCCTTACGGTCGGCAGTGGTATTTGGTGGCGTCAACATTAACCCTCAAATGATGCGATTGCGTAAAGGTGTGGACATCCTTGTGGCAACACCCGGCCGGTTACTCGATCTTTATAATCAGAATGCAGTAAGGTTTCGCCACCTTGAGGTGTTAGTCCTTGATGAAGCTGATCGTATGCTGGATATGGGATTTCTTCCTGATATAAAAAGAATACTGGCCTTGTTACCCAGGAAAAAACAAACCCTGCTTTTCTCGGCAACCTTTTCTGATGACATTCGACGCCTTGCTAAAGGGTTGACCACAGACCCAGTGGAGATTTCCGTGACACCCCGAAACTCCACCGTAAAAGCCATAGAGCAATGGGTCAGCCCCGTGGACAAAAAACGCAAACCGGCATTGCTTACCAGGCTCATCAAGGGAAATGACTGGGGACAGGTGCTGGTTTTTACCCGCACAAAACACGGAGCAAACAAGCTCACCCGCCATTTGCAGGAAAACGGCATCAAATCTGCGGCTATACACGGAAACAAAAGCCAGGCTGCACGCACAAAAGCACTCCATGAATTTAAACTTGGATCAACTCAGGTATTGGTAGCCACGGATATCGCTGCAAGAGGTCTTGATATCAACCAACTGCCCCATGTGGTTAACTTTGACCTACCCTCCGTACCCGAAGACTATGTGCATCGAATCGGTCGTACGGGTCGAGCAGGCGCCAGGGGTGAAGCGGTATCTCTGGTTAGTGCTGATGAAGCCAGTCAACTAAAAGAAATCGAGCGATTGATTCAACGCTCCATCCCAAGGGAAACCATCGACGGCTTTGAGCCCAACCATGATGTCCCCCCTAGCCGGATAAGACCACTCCCACTCCGTAAAAAGAAACCCAAAAAGCAACAAAACTCTTCCACCCAGGAAAACAGGAGTTCGAGAACCGCTCAGGAAACCAGCAAAAATGGCAATACCAGACATGCCGATACCAACAGAGCAAGGAAGAACACTAACACCTCTTCGCAAAAAGATGGAAATACAAAACAAACCACCTCAAAAAGCTCTTTCGCTGGAAAAAGGAAACCAAATCGTAATGCAGCAAGGAGGACCTCTCATTCCTAAATGCCGTTACCGTACACTCAGGCTCTGAAATGCCAGTAATTCATTCAACATCGCTTGAAACGAAGCGGTTATTGCATATCGGCCTACCATTAGTCGCCGCCTATGCATCGGAATTCGCCATGTTTGTCACTACCAAAATGGTAGTTGGGCAATTGGGTTATCTTGAGCTGGCAGCCGCTGGCATTTCCGGTGGACTCTCGCTCGAACTCAATGTCATCCTCATTGGGCTACTGTCCATCGTGGGTGTCCTATGCGCTCAAGCCGTTGGGGCCGGAAAAAATCATGAAGTTGGATTTATTGTGAAGCAGGGATTCATTATTTCATTGCTGATCGGTATTCCTGCAACATGGGTAGTCTGGAATTTCGATATGGTTCTTGTCTGGACGGGGCAGGACTCCACCGTTGTCGAACTATCGATTCCCTATTTGAGACATTTAAGTGGTTTTATGTTGCCATTGCTGTTTTTCTCTGTATTGAGAAATTTCGTCTCAGCTCTGTCACGACCCCACATGGTTATGACGATTGCTGCTCTCGCCGGTGGAGTAAACTATTTATTAACGATGTGGTTGGTCCATGGCGGTTGGGGTGTATCTGAGTTGGGGCTAGGCGGGGGGGGGGGGGGGGGGGGGGGGGGGGGGGGGGGGGGGGGGGGGGGG
>JAALKB010000253.1 GCA_011088265.1 Gammaproteobacteria bacterium | reverse complement strand
CTAATTACTATCCCCAATGGCGAAGAAGCCCACCCCACTTTTTCTATTGAAGAAATGGAACGTAGATTGCATCAACTGCGAAATGGAATGCAGGAGAACCACATTGACGTCTGTCTTTTCACGTCCTACCACAATATTAATTATTACGGTGATTTCCTCTATTGCGCATTTGGCCGATCATATGGATTAGTGGTAACCCATGAGGGACAGACATCGATCTCAGCCAATATCGATGGCGGTCAACCCTGGCGAAGAACCTATGGTGAGAACCTGATTTATACCGATTGGCAAAGGGATAACTACTATCGTGCAGTAAAGAGCCTTGTCAAAGACGGGCAAACCGTAGGTCTTGAGTTTGACCATGTGAATTTACAAAACATGGAAAAGCTAAAAACCGCATTACCTAACTGCCGATTTGTTGATATTTCAGAGATCTCCATGAAACTGCGAATGATCAAATCCGCAGAGGAAATCGCCCATATCACAAAAATGACCCGCATAGCGGATATTGGCGGAGCTGCTTGCGCTGAAGCCATTGGAGTTGGGGTTCCCGAACACGAAGTTGCGCTCCACTCTACCAGTACCATGGTGAGAGAAATTGCCAATACCTGGCCAGACGGGGAATTGCTGGACACCTGGACCTGGTTCCAGTCCGGAATCAACACCGACGGTGCTCACAATCCCGTGACCTCCAGAAAGATAGAAAGCGGCGATATTTTAAGTCTGAATTGCTTCCCCATGGTCGCAGGGTACTATGTTGCTTTGGAACGAACCTTATTCTGCAAATCCGTCAGCGATGAACACCTACGGCTTTGGGAAGTAAACTGCAAGGTCCATGATGCTGGTAAGGCATTGTTAAAGCCCGGCGCTCGATGTTGCGATATCGCCGATGAGCTCAATGAAATCTACGCCGAACACGATCTATTGAAATATCGAACCTTTGGCTATGGTCATTCGTTCGGAGTACTTTGTCACTACTATGGACGAGAGGCTGGACTAGAACTAAGAGAAGACATTGATACCGTGCTGACCCCCAACATGGTAGTTTCCATGGAACCCATGATTACCCTACCCGAAGGACTGCCCGGCGCAGGGGGTTATCGTGAACATGATATTCTCGTGATCACGGAAGACGGAAATCGTAATATCACCGGTTTTCCCTACGGACCGACATATAATATTATTGGTTAATGGCCCACCTTATTCGTGCCATAACCTTTTTTGGCGATAGATCACTAACCATGCTGTTTTGCCCGCATGTACATCAATTCGTAACGGGGAGGTTGTAAACGAGAGTATTTTAATAAGCATACTGTCCCCGGAATACCGCTATTTCGCATCTTTTTTGTGGCAAAAATCAACAGCATTGAATTCGCCTGGTCGAAACCAATGCTGTTACTCTAAGCAAAAAGAGAGAGACTTTATGCGAACACCAAATCCATCCATCGCTATCATCGGTATCGGCTGTCGCTTTCCCGGAAATGCGAATACTCCCGATGAGTTCTGGAATATGTTATGTGCTGGTGAGGATGGTATTGTCGAAGTTCCCCAAAACCGCTGGAGTACTCAGCGCTTTTACGACCCCAACCCTGCAAAGCCCGCAAAATGCTACGTTAAACACGGTGGTTACCTTCAGCAGTCCATCGAAGAAATGGATGCTCTATTTTTTGGTATTTCTCCCCGTGAAGCAGAGGCACTCGACCCTCAACAAAGACTGATTCTTGAGGTCACATGGGAGGCGCTTGAAGACGCTGGAGTGCTGGCAGCTGATCTCGCTGGAACCAATACCGGGGTTTTTATTGGTGGGTTTATGGTTGATCACCTCGCATCTCAGGCAGGTACCCTAAACAGGGAAATGATCAGTACTCACAGTGCAATCAGTTTCAGCCAGACACTATTGTCGGCCAGACTCTCGTTTACTCTGGATTTGAAGGGGCCATGCTTTACCGTGGATACCGCATGTTCCTCATCATTGGTTGCTGTCAATCAGGCCTGCGAGTCAATCCTGCATGGAGATTGTGATAAGGCATTGGTTGGTGGAGTAACGATCATGTATCGCGCCGAAACCCCGATGACTATGGCGAGAGGTCAGTTTCTATCCCAGGACGGAAGAAGCAAAAGCTTCGACTCCCGGGGAGACGGATACGGTCGTGGTGAAGGTGCTGGCATCGTGTTACTTAAACCTCTGGAACAGGCACTGGAAGATGGTGACCGGATTTATGCCACCATAGAGTCAACCGGAGTCAACCAGGATGGGCGCACTGACGCCATTACGGTCCCTAATCCCATCGCTCAACAGGAACTCATCCACAAGGTGATGAAGCAAGCTGATCTCGACCCCAATGATATTGCATTTATCGAAGCTCACGGTACCGGAACCGCCCTCGGGGACCCATTGGAATGCCAGGCATTGGGAGCGGCATTGGGTACTGTCTCGGATAATCCAATTTGGGTAGGTTCGGTAAAAGCCAACATTGGGCATCTTGAACCCGCCGCTGGAATTGCGGGACTCATCAAGGCCGCATTATCACTGTCCAATCAGGCGGTGCCGCCAGTTGCCAACCTGTCAATTCCTAATCCAAACATTGCTTTCGACGAACTCGGTATTCGACTTCCGAAGAAAGTAGAGTCTCTGGAATTTGTCTCAGGGGAATATGCATCGGTCAATTCTTTTGGTTATGGAGGAACCAACGCCCACGCTATTTTGAAGTACGCTCCCAGTATGAAAACTGACGAGGCTGTCAGGATCCAAACGGGAATAGATAAACCCGACACGCCCCTTTACTTTCTCCCTCTCTCCGCTCGCAGTGAAACGGCTCTACAGTCTCTTGCTGGGAGATACATCAACTTTTTCACAGATAATTTATCCGGTGAAAATGATTTGGATGACATCTGCTTTTCCGCGGCGACCCGTCGGGATCATCATCGAAATCGGCTAGCTCTGATCGCATCGAGCAGGGATGAGCTTTGCCGACAGCTAGCCGATTATGTTGAAAACAAGGGTGAATATCTGGTAACGGCCAAAGCTGCTGTAAACCCTCAGAACGCCATCTTCGTGATGACAGGCATGGGCTCGCAATGGTGGGGAATGGGGCAGGAACTTTTTAACACAGAAGCCGTGTTCCGCAGAATGGTTTTACGCTGTGACGAAATTTTCTCGGCGATATCGGGGTGGTCTATTCTTGATGAAATGCAGAAATCAGAGCTCGACTCGCAAATATCACAAACCCAAATTGCTCAACCCGCCAACTTCGTCCTTCAGGTCGCTTTGCATGATTTGTGGTTGTCCAAGGGGTTCAGACCAGCCGCCATCGTGGGGCACAGCGTGGGAGAAGTCAGTGCCGCATACGTTTCAGGCGTACTGAGCCTTGAAGATGCTCTATGTGTGAGTTACCACCGCAGTCGTTTACAACAAAAAGCCGCTGGGCGTGGTGGGATGTTGGCGGTAAACATCACCGCCGATGAGGCAGCACAGATGATACCTAAGCATGGAGAGGACAAAATCTCCATTGCCGCGATAAATAGTGAGTCTTCATTAACCTTGTCTGGTAATCGTTTTTCATTGGAGCAGATCGCTGATGAATTACAGCAACAGGGTATCTTCAATCGAATGCTGCAGGTTGAAGTTCCTTATCATAGCCCCGTAATGGAGGAATTGCGGGATGAGTTGATATCTGATTTGGAGCAGATCCAACCGAATCTTCCGTCTATTCCTCTGTACTCCACAGTAACCGGAAAGCGCGTGGAGGGAGTTTTATACGATGCTGAATACTGGTATCAAAACATTCGCCAACCCGTTTATTTCGCAGATGCAATAAACACTATCATTAACGATGGACATTTTCAGTTTTTGGAAATAGGGCCTCACCCGGTTCTGGGCTCATCGATTAATCAACTCCTACAGCAAAATAAACAACGGGGCCGGGTCATCCCGACCCTGAAACGGCAGTCGCCGGAGCAGCGCTATTTCTACCAGGCCCTTGGGGAGATGTTTTGTGCGGGAACAGTGCCCCAATGGTCTGATTTCTACCCCTTGAATACGCACCCCGCGGGACGGGACTACCGTTTTGTTCGCTTACCACTTTATCCATGGCAAAGACAACGTTATTGGGTTGAAAGCGAAACTTCTTTATTCGATCGGCTTGGTGATCCGTCTGATCACCCCATTCTCGGGCATCGGCAAAATACGCCAAACCCGGTTTGGCATCAAATGATAAATACCCAGTATCTTCCGTGGTTAGCGGATCACAAAGTGCAAAACCTGGTTATTTTACCGGGAGCGGGATATGTCGAAGTAGCCTTGCAATTACATAAGCGATATTTGAATTCAGAAACTCCCTGTAGAGTGGAAAACATAACACTACAGCGTGCGCTGGTGGTGGCGGATCTCGCGGAGCCTACATTACACACTGAATACGATAATCAAACCCAGCGCTTCCGTATCTTCAGTGGCACCGAAAATCGTAAACGCTGGGATCTGCACACTCAGGGGTATTTATCCCAATTGGCGCCGGAGCCGGTCGGAAGGGCGTCGGGGAGGGAAAGGGGGGAGGGCGTGGGGGGGGGGGGGGGGGGGGGGGGGGGGGGGGGGGGGGGGGGG
>JAALKB010000024.1 GCA_011088265.1 Gammaproteobacteria bacterium | reverse complement strand
ACTGGATATGTAGCCTTTTCGGGTTCTTCCGGGACGACTAAGTAAGGAATCTTATATTTATTAGCGACCCGACCGATAGCGGCAGCTGGGTTGACTAACCCTCCCTGGGTTGGAATGTGGGTGACTGATATAAGTTTGACTTTCTCATCCAACATATTCTCTAACGACGGTCCTTGATCTTCTCACTTAGCATTTCCTGCAACAATTTGTGATCCACTGAACCAAAGAAATTGGACAAGTCCATATCGATAACCGTTTGAACCTCATTGCGCACCAGATGACGACCCAGCGCCTGAATCGCATCATGGCAACCCCTGCCCGGTCTGAATCCATAGGAACTGTCCAGGAATAAGGGTTCATAGATACTTTCCAGTATTTTCTGGGTCATCTTTTGGATCAGTTTGTCCTCAAAGTTACTGATGCCTAATGGTCGTGTCGCACCTGCTTGTCCCTCTTTCGGGATTAAAACCTGTCGCACCGGACCTGGCCGATACGACATCGTTCGCAAGCGGTCAACCAAATCGCACACATTTGCTTCAAGGCTCTCTCCATACTGCTCTTTACTTACACCATCTGCTCCAAGTGCCTTTTTTCCATCCAGCTCCTGATAACAGACTCTCAGCGATTCCACATTATAGTGGTGCATCAGGCTATTAAACTGCTTGCGGCTATCGCGTCGAGATAGCTCGGCTATCCTCATCAATTTTGTTGTCGTTGTAGGGTGGAATTCTGATGATTCCACAACGTGTCCTCTTTGAGGTTAACCTAACCCACAGCCCTTCCCTCCACGGGCATTACCCCGCTTCTACAGTACTATGGCTGATCTGACTTCCAGATAACCTTCCCAATCTCCTCGCTGTTACGCTCGTTAATCGGTACTTCTATCCCTCAAAGAGCTATCTGGATCTCCCACGTTCACCTGTCTACCTTTGATACATGCCGTGCTCTACGATCCCGGAGAAGGGGCTTCAAACTCTCCAATGGCACGTGAAACCCTATTGCCTTCCAGACTTCTAAAACTGTCGGCCCTCCCAGATAAGTCTATTAACGGGACTCTATCACTTCAGCTTCCGCTTACGGCCTGCATCATCTCTGTCTACGCTTAATCCTGATTGTTACCGCACAGAACCCAGGACTCGATACAGTGTGTGGCGGATCACCACTTCATCGACGGTACTTTCAACCGCTGGTATACAGGCGCATCGTGGCGCACTGGAAGTTTAGACCAAACGCTCCGCAGGTTTGATCAGAGATTCTGCAGGAATCCCCAATCCTTGATGCAATCTCCACACCATTTTTAAAGTGAGAGAGCGTTTGTGATTGAGGACTTCATATACTCGGTTTCGCTTACCAATCATAGGTTCCAAGTCTTTAGCAGTTAGTCCTTTTTGTTCCATCTCGAATTTAATCGCTTCTATCGGATCAGGTAGGTTTAGCGGGAAATGCTTCGCCTCATATGCTTCAATGAGAGTGACCATGACATCCAGTTTTTCGCCTTCTGGCGAATTGGGCTCAGCTGACATGAGTTCTTCAACCTCTTGTAGCGCAGCCCGGTAGTCAGCGTCGATTTTTATTGGATTGATTTCCATCAGTGCTTACCTCTCTATATACAATGGCGTAAGTAACAAATCATATAGTCTGCACATCGACTCTATCGTATTGGGCGTGTGTACCTATAAAGCGAATATATACAACCCGATATGCATAGTTTATCCAAACAACTAATCGGTATTTATTCCCGGCTATATTGAACACAACTCGACCATCTTTCAAAATACTTGCGTTTCGAAAGTCTGATTTCACGTCTGATGGTGCTGACCAATCTGCGGCTAGGACATGCCGATACCACGCTAGCGTTGGTTCTCTGGCGTCCATATACCTTGGGCTATCAGTCCAGAAAGCCTTTAATGTCGATATGGCTATCACTCGCATTGGTCGAATCATAGTCCCAAATTGGGACTATTGCAATGAGCTCGAGCAGCAATTTTTGTACTGTACGATACATCTGTGCCAAACAGGGAGCGAAATGGGACAGGCATCATAAGACCTGTTGGGCCAGAATTTTGATCGCCCCAGTTGATAGGTTCTACATTAAACCCAAACAAAGTAAATGAAGTGGGCGCTTCTGGCTCAAACCTGCCTTTCGGCTGATTATTCAACTAGGCAGGGCTCGACCAAAGCGGACATTATCATTTTACTTGCCTTTTTCAGATATCTCACTTTTAAGCTCATTTAGTTTCCCACATAATTTATCGATCAAACTACATACACTATGAAAAGCATTCGAGAACACCCACTATTTGCGGTTAGTTACATGAGGCCCAACTTTGATACCACAGAAACAGAATATTGGAGTGGGAAAAACAGGTACGGGCGGTACGGAAATGGCACAGGCCGCTCATACAGCTAAACTCTCCTCCCTTCTTTTGGTGAATTTAGAACAACCTGGAGATTGTTAGATGTTTTTATTGCTTTTATGGGTGTCCCGTGGGGTGAATTTAGGACAACCTGAAGATTTTTAGGTGCGTTTTATTGCTTTTTATGGGTGTCCCGGTTTCCTCCCGATTCCCACCCCCTCCGAAACAAGGCTTCGTATAGCTCGGGCAAATTCTGGGTGTCCCGATTTCCATCTCCCCATCTCTCCCGATTTCCATCTCCATCGGCCTCAGAAAATCATCCGCTTACTGAATTTACCAAGACTAGTCATGGTAATCGTCTGAACGTATACTGACGCTATGTTCATCGGAGGGCTAACATGGACACAATCACTCTTTTTAAAGCGAAAAAAATCATCACCATGAATCCCAGACAGCCGGTTGCGGATTATGTTGCGGTTCGTGACGGTATTATCCTTGGAACTGGATCATTGGATTCGCTGGCGGGCTGGGGGGACTATGAAATCGATAATCAATTCGCCGATAAAGTAATATTGCCTGGGTTCATCGAAGGCCATTGCCATAGCTGGGAGGGGGCGGCCTGGGAGGATACTTATGTCGGATTTCTTGATCGCACTTCTCCAACTCGGGAGGTTCATCCTGGTTTAAAAAGCATTGGCAGCGTGGTAGAGAAACTCAAAAAAGCAAACCACACACTGACGGATCCCACTACACCGGTTAAGGGCTGGGGGCTGGACCCCATTTTCTTCGAGCGACGGGTTACCTGTGCAGACCTGGATCAGATTTCCACTACCCGCCCCGTTGTTGTCATCCACCAAAGCGGCCACATTATTAATGTCAATTCCTACGTGCTTGATAAAGCGGGGATTGATGGTAATACGGATGTAGATGGATTGGTAACTGATGGACATGGTGAACTCACCGGTGAACTTATGGGGATCGCTCTTTACCAGACTGCATTAAAGGCCATCGGCATGAACTCCATTTTGGATATGGGAGAAAACGCTGAACGTAGTCTCTGGTGGTTTGCGAATTCTGCCCAAATAGCAGGGGTAACCACCGTAACCGATCTTGCTAGCGAACTCAGTCCGGAAATGGTTACGGTACAACAGTCGTTGGCGGCCCTTGATAGTTATCCTATTCGGGTAGTACCGGCTTTTATGGGTCAAATGGTACCGAGCAACGAAGGGGTGGAAAAAATGCTTAATCTGAAAAAGCAATCTACTCCCAAGCTTCAACTTGGTCTGGTCAAGTTGATTGTCGATGGCTCAATACAGGGTTTTACCGCACGCCTAAAAACTCCCGGATATTATAATGGTGCACCCAATGGATTGTGGTACGTGGATCCCACTGAACTGCCTTCAATTATCGAAGCTTACCATAGCGCTGGACTGCAAATTCATATTCACACCAACGGCGACGAAGCCACTGAAGAGGCACTCGATGCTATTGAACAAGTGCTGAAAGTACATCCTGATTCTGATGCGAGATTTACCTTGCAACATTGCCAAATGGCCCATGATGCTCATTTCAAACGCATGGCCAGGCTTGGCGTTTGCGCTAATTTGTTTGCCAATCATTTGTATTACTGGGGAGACCAGCATTATGAAACTACCATGGGGCCAGAGCGGGCGGCACGTATGGACGCGGCTAATAGCGCTGGGCGACTTGGAGTAAATTATTCGATTCACTCCGATGCACCAGTGACTCACTTATCACCACTTTTTACAGCATGGTGTGGGGTAAATCGACGCACCTATTCTGGCCGAATACTTGGCGAACCTGAATGCATTTCAGTGCAAGAGGCATTACATGCAGTTACTCTGGGCGCCGCCTTTACCCTCAAGCTTGACAGCGAACTGGGTTCCATCGAATGCGGAAAACGCGCCGATTTTACGATACTCGAAGACGATCCGCTGACTATAGATCCGATGAAACTAAAGGACATCACAGTCTGGGGAACGGTACTGGATGGTCGGGTATTTCCGGTATCAGAAATAGGACGCAATATGAATTAGTTGCACTAATGAGCGTAAAATGAAGGCGACCAGTCTACATAAAAGCAGCAAGCCACCTCAGGTTCCGATGACCATAATAGGTGGTTTTCTTGGCACCGGAAAAACCACCCTACTCAATCACGTACTGTCACACTCCATAGGCATACGCTATGGGGTAATGGTGAACGACTTTGGAAGTCTGGCAATCGACGAAAGCCTTGTGGCCGCTCATAATGGCGATACCATCAGCTTCGCTAACGGCTGTGTTTGCTGCGCCATGGGAGATAATTTGGTTGCTTCCATTGACAAATTGTTAGCATCTGCACATCGCCCGGAACACTTTCTGGTTGAAGTTAGCGGTGTAGCAAACCCCAAGGCACTGGCTGATGTAGCGACACTACACCCTGAGCTATCCCGTGATTTGATTGTGACACTGGTTGATGCAGCAACCGTCGGGGAGCGTCTTAGCGACCCTCGACTTAGGGATACCATCATGATGCAATTAGCGCCAGCAGACCTCATTGTCTTGAACAAATGCGATTTAGCCAACGAGGATCAGCTACAAGAAATACAGCATAACCTTACTGCTCATCATAAAGGCAAGCTGGTACGCACCATCAACGCGCGATTACCCGATGACGTACTTTCCCAAAAAAGTCTTCAACCCAGTCAGGTTCATGATGGGATTGAGTCTGACACCATTTCTAATATTAAAACATCCTGGACTCACGACCCAGAAGCCCAGTTCCATAGGGCCACATTAGACCTACCCGAATCCATGGACAGCGAAGTCCTTACCGCTTTGTTACGGAAACATCAGCCAACGCTGCTCCGCGCCAAGGGTTTCGTAAACAACAAAATGGGTCAACGAGTGAGCATTCAGCTAAGCGGCAAACGTGTCGATATTAGTCCCTCTCACTATTCCCCTCCCGACACCGACACGCACAACCCCGAACATGAGACTCCAGCAATTCTGGTTGTCATCGGGCTTGATTCGCTGGATCGGTTTCGGGACGAGGTGCTAGGGGTTAACAATATGGTGGACGAAGGGGCGACGAGAAATCAGAGAAATTCCGTTTAAACCAGATGACACGCCACTTTGTGTCCGGTATCTATATGTCGAAAAGCCGGAGCAGTCTCATGGCACTGGTCTTCTGCTTTTGGACAACGACCGGCGAAGCGACAGCCAGCCGGGGGATTAATCGGACTCGGTGGATCGCCCTTAATTCGCATACCAGGTTCACGAAGCCGACGTTTTCCATTGACAAAACTACCGTGTACTGTGGGTACTGCGGCTAATAATGCTTTGGTATAGGGATGTCTGGGTCGACTAAATAACGATAGCCGATCCGCCTGCTCGACAATTTGTCCGAGATACATGACGGCGATTTCATCGCAAACATGCTGCACCACTCCGAGATCATGAGAGATAAACAAATAGGTCAGCCCCATTTGGTCTTGTAGATCAGACATGAGATTCAGTATTTGAGCCTGGATCGCGACGTCCAGAGCAGAAACCGGTTCATCACAAACGATCAGTCCAGGAGTTGTGGCTAGCGCCTTGGCAAAACCGAGTCGTTGTCGTTGACCGCCAGAAAACTGATGAGGGAAGAGAGCCTGTTGTTCCGGTCGTAGCCCAACCTGGGTGAACAGCTCCGAGACCCGATCATCCCGTTCTGCTTTGGTACCAATTTTCATCAAATGAAGGGGTTCTTTGACAATATCCCCTGCTCTTTCTCGCGGGTTTAACGAGGAATAAGGATCCTGAAAAATCATTTGAAAACGACGACGTTCGGACCTCAACGCATCTCCTTCCAAATCACTGATAATCGTCTCACCCAGGGTAACCTTGCCCTGGGTCAATTCGACCAGGCGCATAATGGCCAGGGCGGTGGTAGATTTACCCGAACCACTTTCTCCTACAATACCCAGAGTGCTTCCTGCGGGAACGTCGAAACTAACACCATCAACGGCATGAACTACTTGACCAGGTCCGCCGAATAATCCAGTTTTCTTACCAAAGTGAACCTTAAGATTTTCGACTTTTAAGTCGCCATCTGCGTTGATCATCCTGCTACTCCCTGACTCTCATTCCCGGTCGTACCATAAAGATGGCAGGCAACTAACTCCTGGTTCTTGTCAGCATGATCCAATTCAATATTCACAGCATTATCTACACTGTCCAGTTGCGGCTTAATGTCATTACAATGGGAAAGTGCTTGAGCGCATCGTGGAGCGAAGGCGCAGCCCTGATTGAGTTTATCCAGCGCCGGCACGACGCCGGGGATCTCCGTTAGCCGTTTTCGCTCCGTGGAAGGATTGGTCTCAAGATGGGGAACACAATCGATCAAGCCTTTGGTATATGGATGTTTGGGTTCCATCAACACATTAACGACCGAACCCTGTTCCACGATACGCCCCGCATACATCACCGCTACCCGATCAGCCAGTTCCGCTATGGCTCCCATGTCATGGGTAATGAGAATAATCGCGGTATCCATATCCTTTTGCAGGTTTTTCAGCAAATCAAAAATCTGAGCCTGAACGGTTGCATCCAATGCAGTTGTGGGCTCATCTGCAATTAACAGTTTGGGTCGACAGGCAAGTCCAATAGCGATCATAACCCGTTGCCTCATGCCGCCTGAAAGCTGATGAGGATAAGCTTTTGACCTGGATTCCGGTTCTGGAATGTCCACGGCTTGAAGCATATCAATGGCTCGATCCATTGCCTCTTTGGAGCTAATTTTTTCGTGCAGTCGTAATGCCTCGGCAATCTGTTCCCCAACTGTGAATACGGGATTGAGTGACGACATCGGTTCCTGAAAAATCATACTGATTTCACTGCCCCGTATGTGCCTGAGTTGCTCCTGATCCAGGTCCAGCAGGTTTTGGTCCTGCATGGCAATGCGACCCCCGGCAATATTTCCCGGAGGAGTCGGAACCAGACCCATCAAAGACAATGCCGTCATGGATTTTCCACAACCCGATTCACCGACAATGCCGAGAATCTCTCCAGCATTCACATCAAAGGAAATTTGATCCAGTACCCGTACAATACCGTCCCGGGTTTTGAATTCAACGATTAGATCACGAACCTCAAGCAGTGCATTCATCATTAACGCTGCCTCAATCGTGGGTTCAATGCATCATTAAGTCCATCCCCAATTAGAGAAATAGCCAATACGGTGAGAAAGATCGCAAAACCTGGAATCGCTACTGCAAATCCGGCATCCAGGATATAAGTTCGGTTAGAGCCTATGACCTGCCCCCAGCTCATGACATTGGGGTCGCTTAGATTCAGAAAACTCAGTGCAGCTTCAAACAAAATTGCCGAACCTACCATCAGGTTAGCCTGAACAATAATCGGAGGCAAAGCATTGGGTAAAATCACCCGAAAAATCAGATAACCGTCTTTCGCGCTGCCCGAGCGCGCTGCTCGTACATATTCCAGCTCCCGAATACGGAGAAATTCCGTTCGGGTAACCCGCGCTACTGCAGGCCAGCTGACAATGCCAATAGCGAAGGTAACCGTCAATAATGACGCTCCGAACAAAGCGACAATGACCATGGAAAATAATAGAGTAGGCAATACCTGAAAAAATTCGGTGGAGCGCATCAGCGCCTCTTCCACGATACCACCGTAGTAACCCGCGAATGCACCAATACAAACGCCAATAACCACAGAAATCGCTGCAGCGGCTAATCCAATGGCAATGGAAACCTGCCCACCGGCTATCATCTCAGCAAGAATATCTCGTCCGAGATAATCAGTACCGAATAAAAACCCTTCCTGCCCCGGTCGGGTAAAAGGAGCCCAGACCATTTCGAATGGATCAGTGGTATAAACAAAGGGACCAATAAAGGTAAAGACCATGATGCTGACCAGTAGCACTAATCCAAATACCGCCTCATAATTGCGAAAGAAAATTCCTGCCATTTCCCGCCATGGAGAAATAGTTTCGATAGCCTCTATCGACTCGGTGTTGTTGGTTTGGACTGGCTCACTCATATTTAACCTGATTTGATTCTGGGATCGAGCAGCCTTACTATCACATCAGTAAGGATATTAAACACGACAACAACCAGGGAAGAAAAAAATAAAATACCCATGATAGTCGGGGTATCCCGGGCAACAATGGCATGCAGTGCCAGCGAGCCCAAGCCTGGCCAACTAAAAACTGTTTCCACCACCACGGCACCGGAAATCACAGCGGAAAATTGCAGACCAGCAACGGTCACCACCGGGGTCATCGCATTTCTTAGTGCGTGCCGATACAAAACCGAACGCTCAGGGACACCTTTGGCCCGGGCAGTACGGATATAGTCCGCTCCCAGCACTTCGAGCATGGAAGCCCGAGCTAGACGGCTATAAAGGGCGATGAATATTGATGCCAAAGTAATCATCGGCAGGGTAAGGTGATAAAGCACATCCAAAACATGCTGCCACCAACTTCCGTCCAAAGTAACATCCATCAGCCCGCCAATAGGAAAAATAGGAAAAATCGAAACGAATAAAATAATCAATAATATACCGGTCCAGAAAACCGGCGCCGCGAAACCAAATAGAGAGAGTAGAGTCACAACCAGACTAAAAAAACCATTTGGTTTTTTTGCTGCTATTACACCCAGAATAATGCCAATGGTAATCGCAAGAATCTGGGCAGAAAAAACCAGTAACAAAGTGGCTGGAAGTTTTTCCAGAATGAGCGTAATGACTGGGGTGTTATAGAAATAGGAAAACCCCAGATCCAAAACGGCAACTTTAGACAGATAACGCCATAATTGGATATGAAAAGGCTGATCCAGACCATAGCTAGCGCGAATCTCCGCTAACATGGTTTCATTGGCTCCTCCCATCTCTCCGGCGATAGTATCCGCAATATCACCGGGCGCCAGAGACATTAAAATGAAGTTCAACACCAGTACCGCAACCAGCAGCAGCAGGCCATAGCCAATTCGCTTCGCAGTGAGCCGCCAGAAATTCATAATAGTAAAAAGTTCGAGGTGGCAGGTATGGGGCCATCCACAACCCTCACCATTCCACCATGGTTATGGCGGATACGGCGGACCCTTAATTCCAGATCTACAGGCTTAAGTCTCAGGTTTAGAGTCTCAGGCCTCGGAGAGGTCCGCCGAACCGAATTAGGCAAAATAAATTTGAACAGCAGACTTATTCGCTCAAATACATTTTGTCCATGGGTGAGGACCCACCCCAAATGCTCTTGGGAGGATTACCTACCTTTTTATTGGAAACGGTGTGATAAGGCGCGGCAAATAACGTATAAAGCGGAAGCTCATCAGCCAGAATCTGTTGAAACTCCGCATAGTATTTTTGGCGTTCTTCCACATCATAAGTCGAACCCGCAAGTTGCATCAGCTCGTCAACCCTGGCGTTGGCATATTGTTGGGTGTTGGACCAGATTACTCCCTTTTTGATGTTTTCGCTGCTATAGGTACGATGCACACCAATGACCGGATCACCCCAATTAAAGACATTGTCCATGGTCATATCAAAGTCATGATTAGAGATTCGTTTGGCCCAGGACGGAAAATCTGCCGATGCGCGAACCGTGACATCAATACCAATTTTTTTCAGCTGTGGTTTCATATATTCAGCAAATTGCTTGATTTCCGCCCAACCATAGTCAATGGTAAGGCCAAAACGCATGCCGTCGCTATCCCTAGCATAACCCGCATCGTCAAGAATCAGATTCGCTTTATCAAGATCAATATCGTAGCCATTTGCAGTTTCATCATAGAACGGACTACCTGGATGGATACCGGTTTTCGCTTCAGCAGCAGTTCCTAGCATAAGTGCATTGATAATAAAATTACGATCAATGGCGTAAGAAATTGCCTGACGTACCTGTTTGTCAGCCGTTTTGCCGTTTTGCGTATTGAAGGCTAACCAAACGACAGAACCTATCGCAGAGTAACCATCTGAACTCACATTCAGGCCATCACTCTTTTTCATGCGAGCCAGATCCCTAGGGGTTTCCTCGAAAATAGATAGCATCACTTCGCCGCTTTCGAGGGCAATGGTACGCGCGGAGGGGTCCTTAATGATACGCATGACCAGCTTGTCAAGATAAGGCAACCCTTCCATGAAATAGTTTTCGTTCTTTTCAAGGATAATATGTTGGTCACGTTTAAATTCCGCCAGCTTGAACGGCCCGGAACCCACTACATTTTCTGAATTCTGTGGATGGGACTTTGGATCTTGTCCGTCGCCATAGACATGCTTGGGAATAATCGGCAATAGCTGAGAAGACATGGCAAGCATTAATGCCGGGTGAGGTTGAGATAAACGTAATATCGCAGTGTGCTCGTCTGGAGTATCGACGGTTTCAACCGGAGCGAACATGGTTTTAAAAGGGTGGTTGGCCTTTACCGTATCAATGGAAAAAACAATATCAGCAGAAGTAATTGGATGGCCATCATGGAAAGTTGCATTTTTAACCAGATTCAAGGTGACAGATAATCCGTCATCAGATACCGACCAGGACTCAGCAAGATAAGGTTGTGGATTCCAACCTTCGTCATAACGCAGGGGAGCTGCAAACAACTGGGACCCAGGAACACCAGTGGCAGTTCCTGATTGCACAGCAGGGTTAAGATGCCGGGGAGTGTTCTGAATCGCCATTACCATGGTACCACCGGCGGTGGGCTCGCTAGCAAAACCAAGGTGGGAAGTGACAGCCATCGCCAAAGCGGTGACAATCAGGGAAAGTTTTCTTTTCATTTTCATCCTCATTTATCGTTAGTTTAACTTCTTAAGTCTAATCTCTTGCTGAGCTTTATAACGCGGGTTCAGCATCGCCAGGAAGTCTTTGTTCTTTTTATCGCCTAAAACCGTGGCTATTTCGCCGAGCAACGAGTATTTCACAAAGAGTGCTGCATAAAAAGCCCCAAAGATAACCCCGGTCTCGCTCTTCCTGGACCAGTCTGGATAGGTCGAGTCACTGACGAATATTAACCCGGCAAAAAGTTAACAATCAGGTTGGAAATCAACACAGGAATTTAGACCCTGGATCAAAAATGACAAAACCGGCAGGAAGTCTTGAACCCGGGAAACTGAGCAAGAATGAGACTTCAAATACAGGCTTTTCCACATCAATACTGACCCCAACCACCTTCAACATGGTCCAGTGTATAAGCAAAAGTAATCAGAGTCCAACTCATTCACTCGAGATAATGAGCAGATCCTATTAAGTCAAACCTGATGCTGGCAATCCGGGTATTTCCAAAACAAAAAAACTACCAGCGAAAAAGCAGGGCAATGAAAACTGATTTCCTATACCTTTTACAAAAGGATATTGAAGTTATCTCTTATTTTTTTATCTACCGCTGGGTCCAGGTATTGGGGATGATGATTTGCAAGAATTTCAGTGGCCTTTTCGTTTGCCCTTTGCCACATGTCTTTTGCGCCAAGGTCACCCCAGGTCTTTGGTTCTTCCCGGTCTGACAATTTGGGATAAAAATACTCTTTTTGCATGGCATTCATCGTATGAGTGCCGCCGAGAAAGTGGCCTTCTCCAGTGATTGCTTCCCGGATAGCTTCAAACCCCAGGGTTTCTTCGTTGACCTCGATACCCCGGATCATGCGATAAACATGGGATAACATTTCATCGTCAATCAGGAAGGCTTCAAAGGAAGCTCCCAGCAAGCTCGCCATCATTCCAGATGACTCATAAACCATGTTGGCCCCTGACAGCCCTGTCGCCAATGCGGATAGTGCCTTTTCCATTCCCATTTGGGCATCCACTGCCTTGGAGTCAGCCATACTTGACGCAACACCTGATGGCAAACCGAGCCAATTGGTCAACAGCGCAGAACCGGCATTTAACAATGAGACTTCCCCACCCCCACCCGCAAATGCGCCAGTACGCAGATCAATCACTAATGGCCAGTTGGAGAAGATCATGGGATAACCAGGTTTGAAGATATTGATCATAATCAGTGCTGCCAGGGTTTCTGCCAGGGTTGATGCCAACATTCCCGCAATGGTTGCTGGCGAGGTTGCACCAGACTGAGCAGCAACAATATTGTTGATTGGCACGCCACGATTCATACAGGCAAGGGCAACTTCTACCGCATCGGCCCCATAGCGCAGTGGAGAAATAACCGGACTGATGTGGGCTTTACAAAATGGTCGCTCCTGAAACTTCCCTTCCCCTCCCAGCACCCAATCGAACATATCGATAATTGGATCCACATGGGAACCCAGGGTAAAACTGGTTCCCGTGGGCTTAGTGGTTCCTCTTAGTAAGGCGTAAACGGTATTTATATCAAGATCAAAATTATCGGGGACATCTGTGGCGATACAACAACGGGTAAACCAGCTAACGTTATCTAGTGTGTCTATCAAACGGGTGAAATCATAAAGATCTTTCAACGTAGACGGTCTATACAATCCGGTTTTCATGTCCAGAGTTTGAACCGCCGCTCCCCCAGTACCAAAATAAACCCGATCTCCTCCCAGTTCAAAGTCATAGCTACTGTCCCGGCCATGGAAAACAAATTGCTTTGCCGCACCATCGACGATGTCTTCTACCATGGCCCTGGGGAAACAAAGTCGTCCCAGTTCGTTCACCTCGGCGCCACATTTTATGGCTTGTTGGGTCAACACATCCGGTGATTCGCCCATTCCCAGTTCCGACAAAATTCTAAGGGCAGTGTCATAAATATCCTGCACCTGATCGTCACTTAAAGGCCTGTACTGTCCACCAACCTGTCCGGGAGGACAGGGGTCATATTCCGGGGGGCGACTGCGTAATTCGTGCATTGCCTCCCGGCTGCTAATTCGACCCCGGCGAGTTCGTTTTCTTTGTTCAGCCATTAGCTTCGAACCTTGAGATTATCAGGATCGTAGCGGCATTCTTTTACCACTGTGGTAGCATATCGTTCGCCAAGAATTTCGACTTCAAGAACATTACCAATTTCCGATTGATCCGGATTCACAAAGGCGAAGGCAATGTTCTCTTTTACCCGATGTCCATAGCCCCCAGACGTCACCGAACCAACCTGAATATCACCAGCAAACACCCCATCACCACCATGAGCCGGCGCAACATCGGTATCGATAACCATGGACACAAAAACTTTGCGATGTCCACGTTCAAGCTGTGCAATCAACGCCTGTTTCCCAATGAAATCTGGTTTATCCAGTTTCACGAATCGATCCAGACCTGATTCAATGGGGTTTTGTTCGTAGATGAGATCTGCCTTCCAATGTCTATATCCTTTTTCCAAACGCATGGATTCAGTGGCATATAGACCGAAATAGCCAAAGCTAATCTCTCCATCGTCAAGCCCCGCTTCATTCAGTATTTTCCAAACCAGGTAAAGCTGTTCATTGGGGATATGTAGCTCATAGGCCAGTTCTCCAGAGAAGCTCACACTCATGGCTAATACTTCAGCATGCCCAATGAACATGCGTTTCGCCCTCATCCAGGGGAAAGCCTCTTTAGACCAATCACAACGAGGCGAAACGGATTGCAGCAATTCCCGGGATTTGGGACCTGCCAGGACTAAAATAGTGTGACTGGCTGCCATTTCCGTGAGGGTTACACCATTAGGCATATGCTGGTGTAACCAATCTCTATCATGCCATTCTGCCGCTGCGGCAGAACCATACCAATAATGATCGGTACCTAGTTTCGTAATAGTCGCTTCAGTCAACACGTTTCCTTTTTCGGTTAACAGATAACATAGATTTACTTTACCCACCGATTTTGGCAACACGCCACAAATCATCCGGTCCAGAAATTCTCCGGCACCCTCGCCCTTAATGTCATAACGGTTGAATCCGGATACTTCCATCATGGCAACACCATTGACAATAGTATCGATCTCTTTGGCGACAACCTCTCTGGTTGGGGTAAAACGATATCCATGCTCATCAATGAAGTCAGGACTGGGTTTGAAAAACAACGCCCGCTCCCAACCCGCAACCACACCCCATGCGCAGTCCAGTTGATCCAGCACACCATAAAGTGGCGTCGTTCTCGCCAGTCGTGCAGCGGGTCGATGCTCATGGGGTTCATGGTAATGAAATTCGTTTTGATAATCTTCAATGGCCTTCAGGCTAGTATGTTCAGTATTGGCATATTGGGAAAAACGACGAGGATCAAGAAACCACGCATCCCATTCCGACTCACCATGGACCATCAATTCAGCCAGTACCTTGCCATGGCCGCCGCCCTCCCCGATTCCGGCCCGCAGCCCAAGGCAGGCAAAGGCATTTCTCACTCCGGGAATGGGTCCTACCAACGGCGCACCATCAATGGTATAGGTAATCGGCCCGTTAACCACCGTGTGAATCCCTGTTTCAGTGAGGGCAGGTAAACGTTCAAAGATGCGTTCCATGTTATCAAGACAGCGATCAAGATCTGAAGGACAAAGGGATTTGGTAAAATACGGATCGATCCCGTCCATACCAAATGTTTTGCAACCCTGCTCGTAAACCCCAACCAGCAAACCGGTTTTCTCCTGCCGACTATAGAAGTCATCACCGGGATCGCGAATAATGGGCACCCGGAAATCCAATGCCTCAATTTCGGCAATGGGTTCGGTGAGAAAATACATATGTTCCATGGACGTAACCGGATGAGTTACCCCCAACATATTGCCCACTTCGTTTACCCGATAGCCCGTCGCATTCACCACCATCTCACAGGTGATGTCTCCCTTTTCAGTATGGACAATGAACTCTCCGTTTGATTTGCGTGTAATATTTTCAACAGGATTGAATCGATAAACTTCAGCACCGGCATGGCGCGCTTTTCGCGCCAGCGCGAAGGTCAGTTGAGCAGGATCAATATCACCGTCCATGGGATCCCACCATGCTCCTAACAAACCTTTGGGGTCCATCAGGGGGTGCCGCCTGGCTGCTTCCTTACCATCGATGAACTCGAAATCAACTCCCATGCCTTTGGCCATGCCAATATAGTGCTTATAGATATCCACCTGTTTTGGAGTATGCGCCAGCCGCATTCCTCCAGTGATGTGATAGTTAATGGGAAAGTCTTTATCCTCAGATAATTCCCTATAAAGGTTGATACTGTGACGTTTTAACGCCACCATGGTTTGGTTACCACCAAACTGGGTAACCTGCGCCGCGGCATGCCAGGTGGAACCTGAAGTCAGTTCATCCCGTTCAACCAATACCACGTCAGCCCAGCCCTGCTGGGTAAGATGATATAACGTGGAACAACCCGCAATACCGCCGCCAATCACCACGACCCGGGTGTGACTCTTAATTTGCTTTTGCATTTCCCATACCGTTTACAGTTGATCAGAAGCGATGGTAAACATCAGGTTATTTTCATTTTTACGAATTCCTGATACCAGATTCAGACATTAATAACAGGTCCAATAAAGAATCTGAATAAAGGATCTGATTTCAAGTATCACATTCAGATAGCTGATCCAGACAACAGGAGCAGACACCAGTAAAAATCAACGAAAGATAACGCCTACAGAGAACCCTGGTCGCCACTTGAAGTTCATTATTGATGCTATATTAAATCAAAAGATCGAGAAGTACGGCAATTCAAAATATTTGGACTATATTTCAATTTTTTTAAACCATAAATAAAAAATATTCTATACTTATAGCCTATATGGTTAACATATAAGAGCATTATGGATCACTCTAATTGAATCAATGAAACACATCCTTCCTTCCCTTGAAGCGCTAAAAGTATTTGAATCCGCTGCACGCCATTTAAGCTTTAGCCTGGCAGCAGAAGAGCTCTGCTTAAGCAAGGGTGCGGTGAGCTATCAGATCAAAAAACTGGAACAGGAGATTAGATCTCAGCTTTTTGATCGCAATATCCGACAGGTAGAATTGACCGAATCGGGGAAACGCTTACACAGCACCACAAAAAACATTTTCGATGAATTAAGGTCGGCCCTGTCAGACATCACCCGCCAAACTAATACCCACGATGTTTCCATCGCAGCAACGACCTATGTGGCGGCAAGGTGGTTGTCACCCCGGGTTTCCTCCTTTAGCGAGAAACATCCTGACATCTCCATCATTTTTCACCACTCGGTGAATGCGGAGGATTTCAATCTGAATGACGTGGACATTGCCATTCATTGGGGGCGTTGCGACGGAATCGCGAATGAAAACGTGTTGCTGGAAATTCCCATGGCAATGTTCCCGGTTGGTAATCCTTCGATCAAAACCAGACTCGGTTCCAGTGTTCGGCATCCGATTAAAAAAAACATTACCCTTCTGTGCGAGGACAGAAAGGAAGATCTCTGGCAGCTATGGTCCAACGGCCGATATGACCTGGACAAAAACCCGCGAAGATACATCAGCGATGCCAATGTTCGAGTGCAGGCCACCATCGACGGACAGGGCATTATGCTTGCCGATGAAATGATGCGTAATGAGCTCACCAGTGGCTCTTTGCTCCCCCTTTCTCCCCATGAATTAAGGGGCTTTGGCTACGTGATAAAAACCACCACCACCCGCCAATTAAACCCGGAAGCTAATAAACTCAAGGACTGGTTAGTCGGCTAGTTGATTTATCTTTAATTAGTCTTTGCTTAAGTAATAAGCAATAGGAAGATATTGAACGAAATGGGCCTATTTCCCATGAATGTATTTAGTCGGTCTGGCTTTCTCAAGAAGTTAAGGTCGAAACCAGAGACTACACAGAACCAGGCCCCAAGGGCATACCTTGCAGGGAACAAACTGATAACATCGCTATTCTGCTAACGGCGGATTTTAGACTCTCCATGACCCAACTCATTCAACTGGCCTCGAAACTTCCTTCGCTCTCGTTCAAGCCAAATTCAGAATTTTCAGATAAACACCCTGGATTTCATTCGAAAAACCTCTGCGCTGGAATGAGGGTAGAACCTACTTCCACCGCAGAAATCAGCCAATTACTTGCTCACTGCTCTGAAATGCAGATCAGCATTGTTCCCCATGGCGGACTGACTGGGCTGTCTGGAGGCGCAACCACCCAAGCGGATCAACTCATTATCAGTACCAACAAACTTAACCGCATACTTTCCATTGATCCGTTAGGCGGCGTCGCGGTGTAGAGAGTGGCGTCACCCTGGGGCAACTTGAACATGAAGCCAATAGCCATGGACTTGGCTGTGGCATTGATCTGGCAGCAAGAGACTCTGCCACCATAGGTGGCATGGTCGCGACCAATGCAGGAGGAATCGAAGCATTTCGTAATGGCGTAATGCGACATCTCATCCTTGGGCTGGAAGTTGTTCTTGCCGACGGAAGTGTTATAAGCGATCTTAAAAAAGTCACCAAGGCCAACGAAGGATACGACGTCAAACAATTGTTTATAGGCTCAGAAGGAACGCTGGGCATGATCACAAAAATCTCGCTCTCCTTGGTACCACTCCAGGAACCATCGAACACCGCTCTGATTAGCTGCCTGAGCGCAAGTAAAGCGATATCGCTGTTTCGCCACTTGCGCAATCACCGGAATCTTACCCTACTGTCCATTGAGGCAATGTGGCCAGATTACATCCATACCGTGGCTAAAGCAGTTTCACTCACAAATTTGCTCAAGTTTGAGCAGGACCCTGATGCCATTTACGTTCTGGTTGACTTTTGTGAATCGCAAAAACAAACAGATAATACCCTGTCATATTTCGAATCGACTTTAGTGGATCTAATTGAAAGCGAAATTGTTACCAACGCCATCATCTCGAAAAACCAAAAAGAACGGGATGATATGTGGAGAATACGGGAGGACAGTTTCGCCGTTGATGATTTATACCCTCATGGCTTTTGGTTCGACATGTCCGTTCCTTTGGAAAACCTGGCTGCATACGCCGATGGTCTGGAAAAACGATTGCAACGAATCCACGGGGATATTCGGTTATTTCTATTTGCGCACCTTGGCGATGGGAACTTTCACGCTACCATTACCACGGGTTACCCCATGTTGGAACTGAAGGATGATATTCATGCCGCAGTTTACGACGGTTTGGCAGAATGGGGCGGCTCATTTTCCGCAGAACACGGCATCGGCACAGATAAGCGAGAGTCCCTCAATGCTTACGTTCCTGAAGTCAATCGCCAGCTCATGGAAACAATCAAACGCGCACTAGACCCAAAAAACATCATGAATCCAGGGAAGGTTTTATGAATATTTCGGTTATCGGAGATGAAGAAATTATTATTCAGGCTCGAATTTGAATATACATCGTATTTCCGCGCCTTGATGTTGATCATTGCTCACCACAAACATTAGCCGACGCGGATCAAGGGTAATCGGGTTAAGATAGTCCATCACCTATCGTCCAACGAGACGTATTTTAACCCCTCCCTGACTATTCTGGTTAATGACCTCACGAACAACACCGCCACCGATATGGCTGATCGCTTTGATGATTTCAAGTTCAGTGGTCGCGACGACACTTTTAACACCGGCGTTGCCACTGATCCAAAAAGATCTATCCGCCTCCAGTTCAGCGGTTCAGTTATTGTTAACAACCTATCTCGCTACATTAGCCATCGGACAACTATTTTATGGAACGGCATCGGATTTCTTCGGCTGCCGACCTATTTTGATCTTCGGTGCTGGACTCTATTGTTTTGGTGGCATGGCAGCCCTTTGGGTCTCAACCATTGAATGGCTCACTTTCTTAAGAGTCATACAGGGATTGGGGGCTGCAGCCTGTCTGTCCATGGGTCGCGCCATCGTCAATGATTGCTTTGAGCGCACGGAAGCAGCAAGGAATATGTCCACTATTCAGATGCTTCAGGCCATCATGCCTGGGTTGTCGTTAGCACTTGGCGGCATTGTCGCCGAATTTATGGGATGGAAAGGCGCCATGGGCATAATGTCAATCATGGGGCTGATTGTCTTTATCATGTCTGTGACTAAGGCCAGGGAAACCAACATGAACAAAGTCGATCGTATCAATCTCCACGAAATCGGCATCGCCTATCGCGCAGTTCTGCGGAATCCGGTTTTTCTTTTTTGCGTCACCACGGGCAGCATGCATGTGGGCATGTTTTTCTCATTGAATGCATTTCTTCCCTATCAATATGAGAGGTTAGGCTTTTCTGCCATGGAATTCGGATTGTGGTTTTCGCTGACTCCGTTTTGTTACGTCATTGGGAATTCGATGAACCGCCTTTACTTCATCTCCCTGGGTATCGAACGAGCGGCAATGATCGGTTCTATTCTAACCATGATATCCGTGATCGCCCTATTTTTAACCCAATTCATAGGCATGACCCACCCCCTTTCCCTGGCCTTACCTTGCTGTTTGTTTGGATTTAGCAATGGCATGGTCATTGCCAATGTCACCATGAGCGCCATTTCAGCCGCTGGCATTCACGGCGGCACCGGAACCGGGATAGCGGGTTCATCACAAATGGCAATAAGCGGGATTGCCGGCAGCGGAATTATTAGTTTAGGTGGAGATCAGAATTTTCAGCTTTCGGCTTCCATCCTGATTATCATGTCAATCGTGGCGATGCTTGCCATTCAATGGGTATATCGTCATCGTTGAGAATTCGAATATTTTCTTCCCCGGCTCTGTAATCGCATTATCAATTCCTGTTTATCAGCTTCTCTATTCTTCATCCTATTTTCAATCTTGTTGCCTAATAATCTTGTTGCCTAATAATTGACCCAGTGCTTTTCTTAAATTGGCAATGGCGATGGGCTTGGGTCTGTAATAAGATCACGATCATTCAATAATCTTCACCCCCGGGAAATCCAGCCTTCTCCGGGGAATATCAACTCCTGAAGAAAGAAATCAATTATGCGCGAAACAGTAACCGCTCCGGACGATGCTAAAATCCGGCAAAGCGTGAAACCCGTTATTTGTTATAACGTTGACCAACTTCCACCTTATGACAGTGATTTTTACGAGAACCTTCGTCCCACCATGGTCAAGGTCTCCGAAACACTGGTAAACCCGAGGGATGCGTCAACTTTTGAAGTATCTTCTGGTCAGGTTTTTCGCATCAACAGCGTGGAGGGCTCACAGGTTGGAGATCTTAATCTGTGGAATGCCCACAATCTGGAAGAGCGATTTTTTAGCGGAAAGACACGGCAGCTTCACGCCAGCCACGTAACCACCGGAGACCGGTTATGGAGCAGCTTACCGGGTTTACGACCAATGGCTACCATCATCCATGACACCCTGGAATGGTATGGATGGGATGAAGATGGAGGCGGAGTGCATGATGTCATCGGCACCCGTTGTGATCCCTATACCAATCACATGCTACACGGCGTTGACTATCATTATTGTTGTCATTCCAACCTTTCCCGTGCGCTGTCAGCGAAAACCGGACTGCCAGTCACAGAAGCAGAACTGCACATTCACGACGTATTGAATGTTTTTATGTGTACCGGTTTCACTTTGGACACCCACCAATATTTCATGAAAGCCAGCCCGGTCAGACCTGGTGATTATATTGAGTTTTTTGCAGAAATTGATCTATTGGGCGCTTTGTCTGCCTGTCCAGGAGGCAACTGCGGCAGTAGCCATTCTGACGATGAAACCACCTGCTACCCATTACTTGTGGAAATTTACCAACCCGATCCTGTTCTATTGGAAAACTGGTCAAGCGCCAAACTGAATGCTTATTCCCGAAGTCACGGACTCTCATAACTTCGCTCTCAGAACACGACTCAATCGTAACGAGACTAACTCAATGACGCACACATCCCCATTGCAGATCGACTTGAATAACTGTCGTCTCCCTATTGACGAAGCCAGCTCGCTACCTGCCGCCTGCTATCACAGCGAATCAATATTAAAACAGGAACATGCATTGATTTTCCAGCACCACTGGCTAGGTTTGGGTCGAGCGGATAGGTTTACGACACCGGGTCAATTTGAAACTGTGGAAATATCAAACGTTCCCCTGATTTTAATGATGGACAATCAGGGAGAACTTCATGCCTTTAATAATGCCTGCCGGCATCGGGGTGCAAGGTTGCTGAACGGCAACGGTAGCACCACCGGAATACGATGCCCATTCCATAGCTGGTATTACGGCACAGATGGTCGGCTTGTCTCCGCTCCCCAAATGGAAAACACAAAGGGATTCTGTAAAGAAGCGGCAGGCCTGGTTGAGTTTTCCCTAAGAATTCATGCCGGTTTCATCTTCGTTTGTTTCAATCCGGATCCTCCGGATTTCGATAAACACATTGGAGACTTCGATGAGATTCACGCTCCCTGGCCCATTGACACATTGGTTTCAACTCGCCGAATCTCCATCGAAGTCAATTGTAATTGGAAACTGTTTCTTGATGTCTTTAACGAATACTATCACCTGCAATCGGTTCATCCGTCGTCCCTGAACGATACTTATTACACACCAGATCCAGCGGACACTACCCTTGGTAATTATGCTTCCCAATTCGGCGAAACCCAGGGATCAAGTGGGCTTTTACAGGAACAGCAAGAACAGGTCCTGCCGCTGATTCCTGGTTTGACCGGACGGGAGAAAAACGGCACAAGATACAGCTGGATCTATCCCAATATGGCGTTTGCGGTCAGCCCCGAGGCAATGTGGATCTATGAAGCTTATCCGATCTCCCCCGGCCGCTGTCTGGCCTACCAGACATTGTGTTTCCCCCCTTCCTCAGTGAAACTCGATGATTTTGAAACCCGGGCAGAGTTTTACTATGAGCGTTTTGACGCCGCGGTGGAAGAGGACCGAATTGCACTCGAAAACCAGCAAAAAGGCATGAACTCTCCATTCACGATACCAAGGCGCTATTCCACCATTATGGAACCTAGCGTCGGCGCATTCGCCAGTTGGTATAACACCCAGCTACAACCTTCCTGAGACGAATTCTCACCATTCGTATCATTGCCATTACCAGAATCACCAAAACCACTATTGGATCATCTTCTTCTTTTTGGGAGGGGCGCCCACATTTGCATTGATACCCACCGCTTTTCCATCATAAAAGTGGATGATTCCTTTTGGAACACCAAATAAGTTGTAAAAAAGCCAGCCACCCTATTGACACTTAATCGAATTTTTGTTCCCATATTTGAGAACAAAATATTTTCCTTACAATGAAACCAATAGAGCAGAAAATACTGGACTTTATATCTGGCTTTGAACCTCTGGAGCAGCAATCTCTTACCGTGGAACAAATCGCTAATGGTGTGGACTATCGCTCCAGAGGGTCGGTGCATCGTTATTTGAAATCCCTAATCACTCAGGGTTTTTTGACTAAAACCAAGGGTAAGCGAGGGCTTGTCTGTACCGGAAAACCAAAAGCCGATCATATTCTTCCCTTCCTGGGGAAAATCGCAGCTGGGAAGCCCATCGAGGCGATCCAAAATAGCCAGGAGCTCGACCTTACCGAGCTGTTCGCCGGGCCGGATCGATTCGTGCTACAGGTTACCGATGATTCCATGATAGACGCTGGAATTCATGATCATGACTATATCGTGGTCCACCAAGCGGATACTGCAAGAAATGGTGACATTGTCGTTGCCCTGATTGATCAGGATGAAGTAACGCTGAAACGTTTTTACACCATCTCAGATAATCGTATTCGCCTGATTCCAGAGAACATCAAAATGGAACCCCTGAACTATCCAGCCGACCGTGTTCGTATTCAGGGGGTTGTGATTGGTCAGATGAGAAAATACTAAACAGCAGTCCATTGACTGTTCCTGACAATCGACTGCTCCTGGCAATTGAGCATCCATGACCCCGTCTAAATCAGAAACGGAATAGCATCCTCCAATCGAAGTAGTCGGATTTTCATTTCCACCCCACCCTGTCCTGAATACCCCCCAAGGCCGTTGCTGCTGAGTACGCGATGGCAGGGGATAATAATGGGAATAGGATTAGAACCACAGGCATTTCCAACGGGTTGGGCAGATGTTTTCAGAGAACTTGCAATTTCACCATAGGTTTGAGTTTCACCATAGGGAATGGCTAACATCGCGTCATACACTCTTTTTTGAAAACCACTTCCCTCTAGCCCAAGAGGTAAATCGAAAGTGGTTAGTTCCCCAGCAAAATAGGACTCCAATTGAGCCACCGCTTCTTTTAGTACCGAAGTGGTAGCGGCTGTCTTTTCGCAACACCATAAAAGGCGCACAATGCGTCCATCAGACTCAACAAGCCCCAGGGTGCCAATGTCTGTATCAACACTCGCCACATGCATTTTTCAATCCTCCACAGTCATTGACAGTCATTGATTGTCTCTTTCCCTTTGCTTTCTTTTTTCTTCCCCTTGCTTTTCCCTGTTTGGCTCAATTTGCTCAAGCGTCGTTAGCTTTATCCTATCTCCACAGAACCCGATCATCAATCATGCCTACAAAAACAAACAAACCGAACCATAAATCAAATCAAGGCTAGTAGTTTCTTCCTGTGCAATCAATAGATCGGTAATCGAATCAGATTAGTTTGCATAAATTTGCAGATAATTTCCATGATATTCCGGAAGATATTTAAGAGCCCCAAAAAAACCATTGCCGGGATAATTTCGGATGGACAATGGATAAATCAATAGGATGATTTTATAATTAGAGCAATGAAGAGTAATAAAATAGACTCCTGTAATTAGGGTTTTGCGAATATTGAGAGAATGTGTCAGTTATCAGCAACTTGGCTCACATCAATTTCGTTGTGTCCATCAACAACCATTTTCACTAGGTGATTAGCTGGCCATGAACTGACCACTAGCTGGTCTTTCACGAGCGTACCTGAATCATTTATCAAAGGAAGCAATGATAGTAACGACTAAATTTCAATTGGGTCAGGTAGTCAAACATCGGATCTACCCATTTCGCGGTGTTGTCTTTGACATTGATCCAGAGTTTGACAACACAGAAGAATGGTATCAGGCAATTCCTGAATCCATTCGACCCGCCAAGGAGCAGCCGTATTACCATCTATTGGCAGAAAATCAGGAAGCAGAATACGTTGCCTATGTATCAGAACAAAACCTGCTTCCAGATACCTCGGGAGAACCCGTAAGACATCCCCATGTTGATCAGATATTTAGCCGGGATGAGTCAGGGAATTACTCATTAAAAACAAGTTTCGGCCATTAACGCATTCCATTTTTCCACACGAATGCCCTTCCCATATTCGTAATCGATACTTATCGCCCGGGCATTCCAGGCACTGGATTCACTGCCCAGGCGCTGAAGTCGCTGTCTATGACAGGAACTTAACGTTGACTTAAAGGTAATTTAAAATGGACCTAGCATAGATTTAGTCAACATGAAATTAGTCAACATTAACCAATACTCGACAACTAACTCTCCCTGACTCCGAACAACTGCTTGCGGAAAATTAATCCAGCCACCAACAAAACATAAAACCCCGCCAAGTGAAATGGCAGCCCATCTGATCCAAACACCACCATGGACCAGCCGCCAGTGATTGATCCCAATAGTGCCCCTAATCCCCACATCACCGCAAACGCTGAAGAACCACTTACCAACTCCGCCCCCTGAAAACGTTCACCTAGCGACGATAGAGCTACCGTATAAACACCGTAACCTGTTGCTCCCAAAAACACCAAAACTGGCCATAGCCAGAAACTCTTCATCACGAAAGGCAAAAGCACTAGCAGGCTTGACGCAATTAATGCACATCCACCGAGGACCACTCTATGAGGATAACGGTCAATCAACCACCCAATGGGCAACTGTAAGACCGTGTTCCCCAGTATTAACGCTGTCAAAAAATTAGCGGCGATAGCCACATCAAATCCATATTGGATTCCATAGACCGGAATCAGAGATAGCGTGGCAGCGTCGAAAATAGCAAATGCAAAAACGCTGGCCAATAACATGGGCGCCTTGGGTAGAAAAGTCAAAAACCCGGGACCTTTAGGCTCATGGGACGATACCTCCTTTTCTCGAACCATGGATAGCGGAATCACCCCTAATGCAATGATTATCGCACCCACTATAAATGGCATCCATCCATGAATTCCCATCCAACTGACAATGAGCGGGCCCGAGCCAAAACTAGCGGATAGGATAGCGCCATAAATCGCAACCACCTTGCCTCGATGGCGACTACCTGCTGAGGACACAACCCAAACCTCACTTAAAACAAACAAAGTAGACATTGTCATTCCTTGCAATAGTCTAATAAAAAACCACGCAGATAGAGTATCGAATGCCTTGTATGTCAGAACGATGACCACGGTTAGGAGCGCCGCAATAATGGCGACATTCCGCGCGCCCAGATGTCTGGTTGCGAAAGGAATAAAGGGGGAAAACAGCAAAATCCCGATGGGCATCATCGCTGAATTCAATCCTATCATGTCCGTGGACACTCCCCGGCTTTCTAGAATCAACGAAAGTAACGGATAAGTCATACCAAAAGCCAATCCGAATACGGAGATCGCTGAGCAGGCTGCAACAAGGTTTCTGATATTGAGTGAGGCTTCTGTGTGGTCCGAGTCGGTCATAATTGAAAAGAACAGTGACTCATCTGAATTTCATGGAAAATATAGACTTCGGAAAAAATGGGAGCCAATAGAACGAATGGCATGAGAACAATAGCATGCGGCGCCACATTTGATTCACCATAGGATTGGACTATGCTGGATGGGATTATATCTGTTTTAATTCAGCATCGAATGAAATCAGGGCTGGCTTTTCCCGAATACATACTAAATAGCCGTTCCCATTACCGACCCGTTGTCCACTTTAAGGCAAATTCCATGAAATTTGGCAAAACAGCCCACCCAGAGCAAATAGATTTCACGCTTCCTCTTGACCATCGGGGAACACAACCATTGCTTGACTTCAGTCGCGGAAAAGAGCCCCCTATTATTCATGTCGGCTGTGCCAAGTGGAACCGCCAGGACCTAAGGAATTTCTATCCCAGGGGCATTAAGGATGAGCTAAGTTACTACAGCGCGCAGTTTAATACCATCGAACTCAACGCCACTTTCTACCGGATTTTTCCTTCAACGGTTTTTGCTGGATGGAAAAATAAGACACCGCCGAATTTTGTGTTTTACCTAAAGATTCCCCAGGTAATCAGCCATCGAAAACGATTGAATGATGTCCAGTCCTATGTGGAAGAATTCCTTGCCAATGCGAGTTATCTGGACGAAAAACTCGGTATGGTATTTTTGCAAATGATGGAGAATTTTAGCCCTCATAATCCATCCAGTAAAACGAATTTGTTCCAGTTTATTCGGAACTGGCCCCATCAGGTTCCATTAGCAATCGAATTGCGGCAAACCGACTGGTTTAATGACCCCGACATTGCTGATGAGCTTTACCAAATGTTTGAAGAACATGGAGTCACAAATGTCATCACCGATACCGCTGGGCGAAGGGACTTACTGCACATGCGATTAACCACACCTTATGCTTTTGTTCGTTATGTTGGCGCCAACCACGAATCAGACTACACCCGGCTTGATAACTGGGTAGACCGAATCAGCCAATGGGTTGATCAGGGCATCCGACGTATCGCTTTTTTTGTTCACCAAAACCATGAACTTGAATCGCCCCTGCTAGCCAGCTATTTTATAAAAGCATTGAACCATCGGATAAAAAGTAATCTGGTCATACCGCAGATTTCTCCTATTTCGAAGGAAAAAACGGATGCTTCCAAAGGCTAGGCAAGTCTAATTTAGTGAAACCGATAAAGAGAATAATAACTCCTTCAGGACCGGAGCCCTTACGCCACAACAGCGAGACACCTCAGAAAAGCTCGATAGTCCCCGTCTTCATACCAAAAAATGGGTTCACCAGGAAGACACATTCCCTTAAACTGTAGGCTATGTAAAAAGGTGATGACGCTGTCGCATTAAGCTCACAGGTTCGTCATCCCAAAAATATTAATAATATGGATTCCAAAGATTTCCTTTTTATTCAATCGTTATCGTTAAAACCATTGTCGGAGTAATTCCTTGTCTACACTTATTACAGGCTCATTCGCCTATGACACCATCATGGTGTTTCAGGATCAGTTTAAAAATCACATTTTGCCCGATCAGGTGCATATTCTAAACGTTTGCTTTTTTGTGCCAGAGATGAGAAGAGAGTTTGGCGGGTGCTCAGGGAATATCGCCTACAACCTGCATTTACTGGGAGATGATGCAGTGCCAATGGGTACGGTTGGTGAAGATTTCACCCCATACCGAAAGCGATTAAACAAGCTAGGCATGGATGATTCTTATGTCAAAGAAATCCCCGACACCTATACCGCCCAGGCATTTCTCACCACAGACATTGATAACAACCAGATTATCGCTTTCCATCCCGGAGCGATGAATAATGCCCATGAGAACAAAGTCACTGATGCCAATCACATTTCTCTCGGTATTGTTGCTCCGGACGGTCGGGACGCGATGATTCAACACTCAGAGCAATTCGCTGCTGCCAATATTCCGTTTTTCTTTGATCCAGGTCAGGGGTTACCAATGTTCGATGGCGATGATCTGAATCGATTTATTGAACATGCGACCTATGTGGTCGTTAACGACTATGAGTCAGAAATGATGATCGATAAAACAGGAAAAACACTGGCTCAGATCTCAGAAGAAGTGGAGGCATTAATCGTTACCCGAGGATCAAAAGGTTCAGAAATATTCCATGACGGAAAAGTGATTCATATTCCAGCAATCAGCATTGGCGAGGCAGTTGATCCAACAGGTTGCGGTGATGCGTTTCGTTCAGGTTTGCTCTATGGCGTTAATCATCAATGGGATTGGGAACAAAGTGGACAACTGGCCTCTTTAATGGGAGGGATCAAAATCGAGCACCATGGCACTCAAAACCATAAACCCACAAAGCCAGAAATTGAAGCTCGCTTTAAAGAAAATTTTGGTAGTACGATTAGTCTTTAGCCATTTCTGAGACCAATCATGCCTTTAATGAAACCTGGCAGTTAGCTACCAGGGCAATCGAGGGCTCGCTAAAAATTGAGAACAAGTAGGTAAGTATTGATAAATAATAAGTGACGATATGGAGTTGTGATGGAGAATGCAGAAATCAAACCCGATTCACTGATTATTTCTTATCTTTTACTGAGAAAGGTTGTCGGTTTATTAGGGGTTAGTTTGCCCGTCGTACTCGTCCTCTATGCCCTTTTTACTCCTATTGGCTTCCAGAACACTGTCTCTCATTTCTACTATACGGAGATGAGAGATATTTTCGTTGGCATCATGTGTGCCATTGGGCTATTTCTGTTTTCCTACAATGGTTACGATAGAAGTGAGCGCTGGGCTGGAATCATTGCCTGTGTCTGCGCCATTGGAATCGCTTTGCTTCCAACTGCTCCAGGAGAATCAAACCTTCTTTGCCTGCAATGCACCTTACACGATGGCCAAAATACACTATCACATTCCTCGAAGTATATTGATTATCTGCACAAATCTTTCGCGGTAACGCTTTTTTTAATACTGACTCGTTTTTCTTTAGTCTCTTTTCCGAAGTCGAATGTACCCGAAAAGGAAATGACCGAAGGTAAACGTAGGCGAAATCGTATTTATCGAATTAGTGGATCCGTCATGCTAATCATGCTGCTGGTAGTTCTACCGGATCTTCGAGAGTCTATTGCCCATTGGCATCCCATCTTCTGGCTGGAATCCGTTGTCATTTTCGCTTTCGGCATCTCCTGGCTAGTAAAGGGGAAAGCTATCTTCGGCGAAACCTGATTTGCACCCGACATATATACACTCTGGACATGCGCATTCTGGACCTACGTTAAACATACTGACCCAGAATATGTGCAGCCCTGGAGATACGCCCCCCAAAACTCTTAGCTCCTTATTGGATGGGGGTCAGATTGAATGGGGCCAGAGAGAAAAGAAGGAGAAAAGAAACCGGCGCGACATGGGCAGAAAATTCGATTAAAGCTCGAATGCACCGCGTTAATATCTGAATTTCGTTACAACCGCCGTTAACAAAAGCTGTTCCAGGGAACAGGTACTCATGTATAACGGCTTTGCTTAACTTGTACTTA
>JAALKB010000252.1 GCA_011088265.1 Gammaproteobacteria bacterium | reverse complement strand
TAGGGATAGATGCAAATTTCACATTACTGAAATTTCATATCACCCAAACTTCATCAACGAGTCATTCAACCCGGTGTCTGATTTCCAATTCTATTGTCTCACCACTGCTACCAACTTTGGATACAACTTCATCGCTGATTAGATCTCCTAGCTGTCGAATAGCCTCACCGCTTTTTGAAATTCTGGCAGATACTTTAACTTCTTCAAAATTCGATATTTTGTGAGTGGGGAGCATCGCCATTGAGGCATCCAGCAATACCTCCATGGGCAGAGTAACCTTCCCAGATAGTCTATTAACAGCCAATGGGATCGGGGAACCTTGAGTAGCCTTGGCAACGACGAAGATGGTATCAGTCGCTAATAGCTCTTTGGAAAAGTCAGATGCAAGGCTTAATCTAATCTGTAACCCTGAGTTGGAAACCTCATCGTTACCAGCGAGTTCACTATTCGATGTATTAGCTGCGCTTTCATCAACGGTTTTTGATTCATTTTTATTGACGGATGCAGAGGAGGTCTGGTTCCTTTGTCCCAAACTGTCAGCTAAAACGGTCTGAATCTGTTGTTGAGCCTCAGGATCACCATCCATTAGAGGATGTAGTTTTTTCAAATGGCGAATAGCCCGTTCATGGTCTCCCAAGCTTTGATTTCCAAGGCCAGCAATCCACAGAGCATTAATATTGTCAGGATTAAGTTCAAGAGCACGATTGATGTTCTTCTGCGCTTCCGGAACATAGGAATTACCGCTGTCCATGATGATCGCGTCTGACCAGGCAGTGAGGACATCTGAATCGTCGCCAACCAGATTTGCCAATGCTTCATAGGCTTCTCGAGCTTTTGAAAAATTACCCATCATCATGTAGGTATTGGCGGCCAGACTCCATCCATCCGGGTTGGATGGGTTTGCCGCAATTTTCTGTTCTAACTGGATTAATAATTTACCGATGTCCTGTTCTGCTGGAGCACTACTTGTATTGCCAATCTCCTGATCGATAAACTCTGGATTACCTATTAGCGTGTAAATACCAATCGCAGATGCTGGAACGAATAGCAAAATGAGAATACTCCATACTTTGGGCAGTGCTAAAACGGACTGAGGTTTCTTCAATTTTGCCTGATGCAGGTCATCGAGTAATGCTGTTTCCAATTCTTGTTGTGCCCGTTTGTAATCGTCAGAAGATGCCTCCATTTGAGCTATTTCAGCTAATCGGTCTCTCGCAATCTGGATGTTCTCCGTCTCCCTTTGAGCTTCATTCTCACTAGCCCTGGTCTCCATTAGAGAGAATAAAGGTTTCAACAACGTGGCAATTGCACCCAGTGTAATCCCCAAAACAACAATTAAAAAAACGGTCATTACTCTTTATCCTGCATCAGTGATTTAACTCGAACCAGTTGATCTTCATCGTATTCATCACTGGGTGTACCAAATAATTCATCCCGTCTTCGCGCTTTCCTAATAAAGTGATAAGAGAGAAATATAAGTAAAGCAAGCAAAATAAAAGGGGAGAACCAAAGGATAAAAGTCGATTTACTCACTGTCGGTCGATACAAAACGAACTCTCCATATCGGTCCACCATGTATTTAGCGATTTCACCCTGACTTTTTCCCTCTACTACCATTTCATGGGTTTTTCGACGCAAATCCTGAGCAAGGCCAGCATTGGAATCTGCCAAATTCTGATTTTGGCAAACAAGGCAACGCAGCTCCTTTATCATTGTCTGGTAGATAGCTTCCTGTTCAGGAGTGCCAAATTCGAATATCTCCTGCTGCCCATGGGCCAAAGTAAAAAAAGGGATGCTAATTGTCAGCAAAAAAGCGGTAATAATTGATTTACACATATCGATGATTTTTGGCTTGATGTTTCTCAACTCGATGTTTTTCAGCTTTGGCCTCCTGTCAGCGTTAGGATCAGGGGCAAAATTGTGTCTCTAAGATCATCTGGGGTTAAGGGACCGATATGCTTTAACTGAACGATGCCATCCTGATCAATTACAAATGTTTCTGGTACACCATAAACGCCATAATCAATGCCCACATCCCCCGATTCGTCGAATGCGATGTGCCCATAGGGGTCGCCATGCCTTTGCAACCATTTTTTGGCATCATTCCTTTTATCCTTGTAGTTGAGTCCAACCAGTTTTATCAGATTTCGATCCGCCATCTCCATTAATAAGGGATGCTCCTGTTGACAGGCAACACACCAGGACGCCCACACATTCATTATCCAGACTTCACCCCGAAATGCCTCCGGAGTAATTGGTGCTGCTTTTTCATCCAGCTCTGCCAGGCTAAATTCTGGAGCGGGTTTGCCAATAAAAGGCGACGGTATTTCTCGTGGGTTTAGAGTTAGACCGACCGCTAGCAGGACGACCATGGTAGCGAAAATCCCCAGAGGAGCAAGAAAGCGGTTCATATCAATTTACCGGAGCGGTGTTATTTTCCACCACGGAGCCCACCGCAGACCTAACCATGGGGGAGGATGCCCTGGCGTATTTTTTGCTTCTTCGGTAGCGTTTATCAGAAGCAGCTAGTCCGCCTCCCAAAGCCATGACCAGGGCACCGAGCCAAATCCAGCGTATGAATGGTTTGAAATACACTCTGACCGCCCATGCATTACGTTCTTCCAGTGGTTCTCCTAAAGCTACATAAAGATCTCTGGTAAAACCAGCATCAATGGCTGCTTCAGTCATGGGATTCTGCTGTACCAGGTAGACTCGCTTTTCAGGTCTCAACGTAGTGAGAGTTTTGTCATTTCTTGTAACGTCAAATCTCCCCTGGGTCGCGCGATAATTCGGTCCTTGAACTTCGGTGATACCTTTGAAACCGAAACCATACCCCTGGATTTCGTGGACATCACCTGGAAGCATTCTGATGTCTTTTTCTATACTGTAAGTATTGGTCATGGTAACGCCAATAATGAAAATGCCAATTCCCAAATGGGCGACGACCATGCCGTAAAAGGATCTCGGTGTTCCAAGGAGGTCTTTTATTCGTTTTCCTTTGCTGGTTCTAGCCCCGAGATTGGTGATATTAAGCACAATCACAAACAGTCCCGTGGCGATTCCCAACCCGGCTCCAAAAGAATAGTGGTCCATGAGTAGAGGAGTGAAAAAGCCAACGGCTATACTGAGTACCAGGGAGAACAAGACAGTTTTATTGATTCGCTTTATTTGGTCTTTTTTCCACCGGATCAAAGTGCCGATCCCAATGATAGCCGCCAATGGAATCCCAATGACCATAAAAATAAAATCAAAATAAGGAGGGCCTACAGATATTTTTCCCATATTCAAAGCATCCAACACTAATGGATAAAGGGTTCCGATTAACACCGCAAAACATAAAATACCGAGAAAGATATTATTCAGCAGTATTGCCATTTCTCTGGAAATCACATTGAAATGAACCCGGCTGACAATTTTCGGTGCACGCCATGCAAACAGTGATAGCGAACCCCCAACAACAATAGTCAGGAAAATAAGAATAAACAGCCCTCTTTCCGGGTCGGTCGCAAAAGCATGAACTGAGGTTAAAACCCCTGAGCGCACGAGAAATGTGCCAAGCAGCGATAAAGAAAAGGCAAAAACTGATAATAATACGGTCCAGGCTTTAAATACCCCGCGCTTTTCGGTAGCTGCCAGTGAATGGATAAGTGCAGTGCCAATTAACCAGGGCATAAAGGATGCATTCTCTACTGGATCCCAAAACCACCATCCACCCCAGCCTAATTCATAGTAGGCCCACCAGGACCCAAGCGCAATCCCAATGGTAAGAAACAACCAGGCGACGTTAGTCCAGGGGCGCGTCCAGCGGGCCCAGGCAGCGTCGAACCGCCCACTAATCATCGCCGCAACAGAAAAAGCGAATGCCACTGAAAACCCAACATAGCCAACGTAAAGCATCGGCGGGTGGATCGCCAAACCTACGTCCTGTAATAGTGGGTTAAGGTCACGGCCTTCAGGGGGAACCGGAAACAGCCGGTCAAAGGGGTTCGACGTCATCAAAGTAAATAACAAAAAGCCAAAACCAATCATTCCCATTACGGAAAGAACCCGGGCCACCATATCTTCGGGGATTCCCTTCGAAAAGCTAACCGCCATGGTCCAGGTTGCCAAAATCAATGTCCAAAGAAGTAGTGAGCCCTCATGTCCACCCCAGACTCCCGAGATTTTGTATAGCAAGGGAAGATGACTATTTGACGTGTTTGCCACATAGGCTACCGAAAAATCATTGTTGAGAAAGGCTAAAGTCAGACAAATATAGGCAATGAGGGTAAGGAGGAATTGCGTGCGAGCTACAGGGCGAGCCAATTGTTGTAAATTAACAACGCCCCGAAGGGACCCAATCAGTGGTAATGTCGCCAGCAGGGTTGAGAAAACCAGCGCGAGAATGAGTGAAAACTGTCCAATTTCAGCAATCAATTTGTGTCACCATATTTTTTTTCGTTTGCGGCTTTCAGAGCATCTGCAACTTCAGGAGGCATATAGGTTTCATCGTGTTTTGCGAGAACCTGATCAGCAATAAAAATTCCATTTTTCATGGAACCCGTGGCCACAATTCCCTGACCTTCACGAAATAGATCAGGAAGAATTCCGGTATAGGAGACTTCCACGGTTTGTGCGGTATCCGTTAACGCAAA
>JAALKB010000023.1 GCA_011088265.1 Gammaproteobacteria bacterium | reverse complement strand
CCCCCCCCCCCCCCCCCCCCCCCCCCCCCCCCCCTCCACGCCGCTCTCCCGATCTTGCAAATGACCGAGTTACTGCTCCGAAAGGATATTACCCCGGAACTGTCTGGATTGTTTGGCGGGTATGCCGACATTCTCGATTGGTCTGCACTTATTCTAATGCCAATTCTATTTGGTTTTGGTGTGCGCACGGTTCGATGTTATAAAATGGAATTTCAGCGATGGCGGTCCGTTGATCGAATCGCGATGTTTGTTGGTCGGATTACCATGGTTTTGATTATCTCAATGACTTCAATTATGTTGTATGAAGTTTTCCTGCGTTATGTCTTCGAAGCGCCCACTCTTTGGGCTAATGAACTGACACTTTGGATTGCCGGATTCGTGTTTCTGTTCTCCGGTTTCTATGCCATGCAACAACGGTGCCATATTCGAATCTTTTTGTTATACGAAGCAGTACCCAGATGGGTCCAACATATTTTTGACACCATATCAGCTATCCTGATCTGCTTTTTTGCGTTCTTCCTGATTTATGGCAGTTACAAGCAGGTATTTATTGTCAAATTCTATCGGTGGGAAATGTTTGGTACTGCTTTTGATCCGCCGATACCCGCTACGCTTCAACCAATGGTGCTGATTGTGGTTTCTCTTATAGCCATACAATCGGTGATTAATCTTATTTCTGACTGGAACCTTGAACCCACTGCAACTGATGATATTGATGCGGATGAGATTGAGGCCATAAAACGTAGTGTGGGTGAAAAATAATGGATATCGCAACAATTTCAATTGTTTTAATCATCGGACTCGTTGTTCTGCTAGCGATTGGTATGCCTTTGGGGCTTGCTTCTACGGTGTTGGCTCTGCTGGTCATGATCATGAAGTTCGAGCCCAATTTGCTGCTGGACCCGTTCAGTTTCGGAGACGGGTTGTTAACCAGTAGACCTGGGACCGGACCACTTTATATATTGACACAAAAAATATTCGATCTCCTAACTGAGTATGTACTGATATCTGTGCCTCTTTTTATTTTTATGGCTTCTTTACTTGAGCGATCGGGTGTGGCTAAAACCATGTACGATTCGCTGGATTTCTGGCTAAGCCGGGTGCGCGGGGGTATTGCTATCGTCACTTCATTGATGGCGGTACTGTTGGCGGCGATGTCAGGAATCATTGGTGGCGAGATTGTGCTACTTGGCCTGATCGCATTGCCCCAGATGCTTCGTCTTGGCTATGACCAGAATCTGGCCATTGGTACGATTTGTGCTTCTGGGTCCCTTGGTACCATGATCCCACCTTCCATTGTTTTGATTATCTATGGTTTGATTACAGAGACCTCTATCAAAGCATTGTTTACTGGTGCATTTGTTCCCGGTTTTATGCTGGCTAGTTTCATTATTATTTACATCGTGGTTAGAACCCGGATGAATCCCTCCCTTGCTCCATTACCAGATGCACTACCCGACGCGCCGGAAAAGAAAGAAAAAGCAACTATGTTTGGTGGCTTCCTTGCGATTCTAGTGACTGGTGCTACGGCGATCCTTCTGGTTCGAGCATTGCTGTATACCTTATTTGGAGTCAATTCTGACCTGTCCGAAGATGAAGGTCCTATCTTTCTCGGCATGAGTTACCATCTTCCTTATCTGCTGGGAGTCATTGCTGCAGGGCTGATTCTGATCCAGTTCGTTTTTGGTCGAGAAGAATCTCTTAAAGGCTGGGAGAACGGCAAGGGCCTGGTTCCTCCGGTAACCATTATTGGTATTGTCCTCGGCTCTATTTACGGTGGCGTCACTGGAATTACCGAAGCCGCTGGCATGGGCGCTCTTGCAGTGCTCATCATCGCAGCGATTCGGGGTGAGGCGTCCTTTGCTTTAATCTGGGACAGCCTGATGAGAACTCTGCGTTCCACAGGAACCATTCTTTGGGTAACGGTAGGTGCGGCAGCGTTGCCGGTGCCTATACTCTGGCTGGAGGGCCGTCGTATATTGCGCAGCTTATCGTGGGTGCGGAAATGCCGACGTTCTTTGTGCTACTGACCATGATGCTGATTTTGTTATTCATGGGAGCATTTATGGACTGGGTGGGAATTGTTTTGTTAATTATCCCGGTATTTTTGCCCATCGTTAAAGCGCTACCCATTGAGGAAATTGGACTCATTGGCCAACTGGCTCCTCATCATGTTGGCGTTTGGTTCGGAGTACTCTTTTGTATGAATATGCAAGTGAGCTTTTTGTCTCCCCCATTTGGTGGCGCAGCTTTTTATCTGAAATCGGTGGCTCCACCCCATATATCATTGACTGATATCTTCCGGGGTTTTCTGCCATTTATTGGGCTACAGCTATTAGCATTAAGCGTTCTGCTCATTTGGCCTTCTATTGTGACATTATTTCTTTAATCAAAGCCGACGAAAAACGCGGCGGAGAGCTTCGGCTTTCCGCCGTTTTTTAATATGCTGCAGAACACTGGGTTCATATTGACTACTCTGTTTCCTTACAAAGAGACTGCTCCCATGAAAATCACCGCTGTTGACGTTTTCGTTCTCAAAACACCTTTGGATGTTCCTTTCGCTTTTTCCCAGGGCTGGGTGAAGCAACGCGCAGCCACTTTGGTAAGAGTGACAGCCGATAACGGGCTGACTGGTTGGGGGGAAGCGTTTACCCAGGGCCTCGAACCGCCTGAAATTGCCGCCGCAGCCATTGAACACTCCTTGAAGCCTCTCGTTCTAGGACAGGACCCATCCCAGCCTGCGGTGCTGTGGCAAAAAATGTATGTGCAAACCCGTGACTTTGGTAGAAAGGGATCGGTAGTTTCTGCAATAAGCGCCGTAGATACGGCGCTATGGGACTTAACGGGAAAATTTCGTGGTCAGCCTGTTGCAAAACTTTTAGGGGGAATGTTCCGACACAAAGTGCAACCCTATGCTACTGGTTTCTATCGCATACACGGAAAGGGTGAGTCTTCGCGATTAGCGGAGGAGGCCATTGCCCATAAGGAGGCTGGGTTTAGCGCGATGAAAGTCAAACTCGGATTTGGTATCGCTGATGATATCGAAGTGATGGGTTGTGTTTCGGCGGCACTTAACGACCCAGCCATTGAATTGATGGTCGATACCAATCATGGTTATGGTCGATCAGAGGCGTTAACTCTGGGTAAAGAGCTGGAGCAATATAATCTTCGCTGGTATGAAGAGCCAGTGGTGCCTGAAGATATCGATGGATATGTTGAATTACGTAACAAATTAGCGGTTCCCATCGCCGGAGGGGAAAACGAGCACACACCTTTCGGGTTTGCTAATGTGATAAAAGCAGGAGCATTGGATGTGGCGCAACCTGATGTGGGGTCTTGCGGAGGCATTACTGCTATAAGAGATATTGCGGCCATTGCTCATGCTAATGGTGTGGCGGTGAACCCTCATGTTTGGGGCAGTGCCATTGCCCAGGCCGCATCCTTACAGGTAATTGCCAGCCTTCCCATACCTCATGCCTCGGTTTTTGCCAAAGAGCCTGTCCTCGAATATGATCGATCCGATCATCCTTTCCGGCAGCATCTGATTACGGAACCCTGGAGCGTCAACGATGGCATGATTGATATTCCCACTGGACCCGGTCTGGGTATCGAAGTGAGAATGGAAACGGTGGAAAAATACCAGGCCTGATCATTCCTTTTTTCCGGTCCTGGGTTACCTTATCCAGGATTCTCTTTACCCTGGCGTCAGCGTTTTTTGGCGGTGATCAGTCACCGCTAAAATCACCAGCGAAATGATTTCGCCCACATCGATCAACTCCCCTCATCAGATAAATAGGTAAAGGTTTGAACGCGTTATTTTTCTCTTCTTTTCCATCAAATAGTTGTCTCTCGATTTCCCGATCGAAATGGGACGTAGTGGGCATAAACCTCAAAGTCATTCCCCTGCGGGGATTGGGTGAAGTATTAGCCTCGGATCCGTGCACAAGATAAACGTCGTGCAGTGATATTTGTCCAGCGCTGAGTTCGAGATGGTTGATGCGGGAGTGATCGATTTCTGTTGCTGAAAGTTCAAGATTCAGAGCAAGATTCTTCTGCGTATTTAGTTCGTGATGCTTTATTCGTTGATCTTTGTGGGAGCCGCTAACTACCTGCAAACAACCGTTCTCCATAGTTGCATCGTCAATTGCAATCCACACGGTACAGGTTGCAAGAGGGCGCATTGCCCAATACTTGCCATCCTGATGCCAGGGAGTTTTTGAACCGACATGGGGTGGTTTTGCGAAAAAGCTGGAATTCCATAAGGCGATGTCATCACCGATGAGCTGGGAAACCATTTTAAGAATCCGGGGATTCCTTGCAATGTTCACGAATTGTGGAACCCAGGGCAAAATGGCGGGGCAATAGTCCATAAACTCCGGATGGTCATGAACGAAGTCATTGTGGATTTTTTTGATCGTAGTGATGGTTTCACTGTCCAGTGAGAATTCAGGTATGACATAGCCATTTTCATGATAATGACTAATTTCAGCCTGATTTAACATCGGCGGTTCACTCGACAATGGAATAGTCATAGGAGTAGTCATGGCGGCTGGTCCAGTTTAGTGTGGGGCGTTTGTTCGAAATGCCGGAAGAGCTCCATTAAATATACCACTTTGATTTCCCCTAAACTCTCCATTTTTAACTGGTCAGATCAAGGGAACTCAAATATACGTGGGGAGCGCACTGAACCAGATTTGAGTCACATAATTTAACCTATACCCGGTTCTAACTACTGTCCTGCCCATGTTTGATCGATGCCAGTGGATAGGTATCCTATCCCTGGATGTGTGCGGCGGGGGGTGTAATGATGCCCCGCCGGCTTGAGTTACAGGTATCTGATTGAGATCCGACCCCAAATTTTCGCCCCATTTCATTGGGAAGTGTGTACAATTCTCTGCAAATATAAAATATATTTTATATTTGATTTTCAAGCCCAACTTGCCATGGCCCCACTTGCTATGAACAACGATCAATTTATAAACGATCAACCTACAAAAGAAGCGAACAAGCCGCCCTTGGTTTTGGTTAAAGAAACCCTAACCCAACAGATCTGTACGCTACTAAAATCCAGGATATTGAATGGAGAGCTGGTTGCAGGTAATCGTATTTGGGCTGTTGATCTTGCCAAAACACTGGGCGTCAGTATTGCGCCGGTAAAAGAAGCGTTACTGATTCTTTGTGGAGAAGGCCTGATTAACAATATTCCCAGACGGGGTTCGGTAATTCGAACATTTTCATTGGAAGAAATGCATGAGCTTTATGATGTCCGTAGATTACTGGAGATTGAGGCTTTGGAAATCATGTTTAGGAAAAAGCGGATAAGCAATGAGTTTTGCGCCGAGCTGACGACAATCAATCAAAGGATAGGGAAGCTCTGTCATGATGGCGACTTTACCAATAGGAGCCTCGCCTTCGAGTTAGATTGGCAATTCCATCAGCGTTTTATGCAAAATTGCGGACACGGTTTGCTGATTGAATTGTATTCACGTCTTAACACTCAAGCGCAGATTATTCGTTATGCCAGTTGGAATATTGGTCCCAGAGGTACAAAAACAGTGGATGAGCACGAGGCCATTATCAGTTCCCTCAGGAAACGAAACCTGTCTGAGGCAAAAAAGTCAGTGACAGCCCATCTGGGTTCAATTATCCGTGATTTCGATGATGCCATTGGTGCGGATGAAAATACGGATATGGGGCTGGCAGTAAATGCCAATACACCACCAGCTGGAAGAAGCCAAACCACTTTAGCTGATTCACTTTAGCTGATTCATTTTCTGATCTACTAAAAAGTCCTAAAATTACGATGACCCAGGTACAAATTAAAAAAATTGATGCTCGTTTGTTTAAGGTGCCGTTGGCTGAGGTGTTAACCGATGCTAAACATGGAGATCACAGTCATTTCGAATTGGTGCTAGTCACGATTACCCTGGCGGACGGAAGCAGTGGAACGGGCTATACCTATACTGGAGGGAGAGGAGGGCGAGCCATACTGGCGATGATTGAGCACGATCTGAAACCGTTTCTCCTGGAAAGGGACGGAACAGCAATACTGGATCTTTATGGTCAGATGTATTGGCATATGCACTATGTCGGTAGAGGTGGAATTGCGTCGTTTGCCATATCGGCAGTAGATATTGCGCTTTGGGATATTAAGGGCCAAAGGGAAGGGCTTCCTCTTTGGAAAATGGCCGGTGGTGGTGGCCACCACGCGAGGGCATATTGCGGCGGCATTGATTTGAATTTCTCTCAGGAAAAATTGTGCGCGAATATACAGGGATACCTTGATAGAGGATTCAACGGAGTAAAAATAAAAGTTGGCAAAGACGACTTATCCGAGGACATCGAGCGGGTAGCGGCGGTTCGGGAAGTCATCGGCAAGGACATCGTTTTCATGGTGGATGCCAATTATTCCATGTCTGTGGAGAAGGCGATTGAGGCCGCAAAAGGATTCAGAGAATTCGATATCCATTGGTTTGAGGAACCCATTAATCCGGATGACTATTTGGGGTATGCAGAGATTGTGCGACAGACAGGTATGCCCCTTGCCATGGGGGAAAATCTACATACGATGTACGAATTTGAATTTGCGTTTAAACAATCGAAGTTATCGTTTATTCAGCCTGATGCGTCAAATTGCGGCGGAATAACGGGTTGGTTGAATGTGGCTGAGATGTCCAGAAACTACGGCATGGAAGTATGCAGCCATGGTATGCAGGAACTCCATGTAAGCCTGGTATCTGCTCAAACCAATGGGGGATGGCTTGAGGTGCATAGTTTCCCCATCGATGAGTATACAACCCGTCCTTTGGTGGTCCAGGACCGTATGGCCGTGGCGCCGGATGTTCCGGGTACAGGAGTGACCTTTGTTCATGACAAACTTGAACCCTTTGATGTGACCTAAGCGAGAACTGGCGCACTGCAATACACTGATATTAGGTAGTGTTGCCATCTAACAAAAAATAAAGAAAAAATACGCAATAAAAATGGAATTCCGTAACCAATCAATCCTAATTTTATGAGAGAAATAAATGAAAGCATCCTACTACAACTGTGACAAAACATTTACGATGGGAGCCTCTGCACCGGTCGAACCAACTTCCGGTGATGTCAAAATTAATGTGGCCTATTGCGGTCTTTGTGGTACTGACTTACATGTGTATCACGGCCACATGGATGCCCGAGTGGGTTGTGAGAGAATTATTGGCCATGAAATGTCTGGTACTGTAGAAGCGGTAGCCAGTGACGTTAATGGTCTTGCAGCTGGAGACAAAGTTGTCGTGCGTCCATTGGATCCATGCAATGACTGTCCAGCCTGTAGAAATGGCAATAGCCATATTTGCCAGAACCTGAAGTTTCTTGGATTGGATACGGATGGTGCTTTGCAACAGAGTTGGACGGTACCTGGGCATACAGTGCATAAATTGCCCGGGGACATGTCACTAAAACACGCAGCGCTGGTTGAGCCGGCAGCGGTTGCCTGCCACGATGTGAATCGAAGTCGGTTGGTTGAAGGGGAAGATGTACTGGTTATTGGTGGAGGTCCTATCGGCATACTAATCGCCATGGTGACCAAAAGCCGGGGAGGGAATGTCTATATTTCTGAAATTAATGAACAGCGTTTGGAAATCGCACAATCCCTGGGATTTAATACGCTCAATCCAGCAGAGATCAATGTTGGCGAACGCATGTACGAAATTACGGGTAACAAGGGCGCGGATGTTATTTTCGAGGTGTCCGGTAGCCAGGCCGGAGTAGATTGTATGACTGTTGCCGCTGCGGCAAGGGCGCGCATCGTTATGGTCGCCATTCATGCTGAAAAACCACACATCGATCTGTTCCAATTCTTTTGGCGGGAGATAGAGCTACTAGGTGCCAGAGTGTATACTGCGGAGGACTTTGATACAGCAATCGATATGATCGCTTCCGGCGCTATTGCCTGTGATTCCGTTATCACTAATGTACAGGAATTGGATAAAGTGGGGGAGGTGCTCGCTGATCTGAGTGGAAATCCGAGCGCTCTAAAAAGTCTGATTCAGGTCGGAAGCGAGGCTGCCTAATGTCTGTTATTGAACAATTCTCTTTGGTTGGAAAAACCGCACTGGTCACTGGATGTAAACGAGGCATCGGTAAGTCGATGGCCATTGCACTCGCTGAGGCAGGAGCGGATATTATTGGAGTTAGTGCGTCGTTAGAGCCTCAGGGTAGTGAGATAGAAGCTGCAGTAAATGCAATAGGTCGCCAATTCAGCGGCTACACTTGTGATTTCAGTGATCGTTCTGCATTACGGAATTTCATTAAACAATTGGACGCCAGCCATCCTCAAATTGATATTCTCGTGAACAACGCTGGTACGATTATGAGAGCGCCGGCAGTAGAACACCCCGATGACTTTTGGGATACCGTTATTGAGGTGAACCTCAATGCTCAGTTTCTGCTAAGTAAAGCTGTCGCAAAGGGAATGCTGGAAAGAGGAAGCGGAAAGATTATTTTTACCGCTTCCCTGTTAACCTTCCAGGGTGGAATTACGGTGCCGGGTTATGCTGCGAGCAAAGGCGCGATTGGGCAACTCACCAAGGCGTTGGCCAATGAGTGGGCGGGGCAGGGGATAAATGTGAATGCCATTGCGCCGGGTTATATTCGAACGGATAACACCCAGGCTTTGCAGGACGATCCTAACCAGAGTAAATCAATACTGGAGAGAATTCCTGCTGGGCGTTGGGGAGAGACCAGCGATTTCTCAGGACCGATTGTTTTTCTCGCGTCAGCTGCCTCGGATTATCTGCACGGTTCCATCGTCACGATTGACGGCGGTTGGATGGGGCGATAGAAAGCGGGAAAGCGTTAGGAAAACTCAACTCCTATTTGGAATGGCCTCTGGGATAGGGCTCCTCGTGGATATTGACTATATGGATATCGACTATTGAATCGACTACTAGACAGTGCGGTATCACCAGCTCGACTGTATACTGCTGCGATCATAGGTTTGGTGACAGTGGTCCATTCTATTCGCTAGAGGTCGGAAGATAGTGACGGTTAATGGGTTTAAACAAACATTGCCACTACTTATTTGCAGGGAACAGTCTTCGGAAATGGAGTTCGTGCTCCTTCCTCAATAAGCCTCTTTCCAGATAAGGGCGAGTTCAATAACAGACATAACAATGACGAACCAATATGATGTTATCGTCCTCGGCGGCGGTGCGGCGGGTTTGATGTCTGCATTGACTGCAGGTCAGCGAGGTTTGAGAGTTCTGGTGGTTGAAGTCAGCCGCAAGCCCGGTAAAAAAATCCTGATGTCCGGGGGAGGAAAGTGCAACTTTACAAATCTCGATATCCAACCCCATCACTTTATTTGCAAAAACCCTCACTTTGTAAAATCTGCACTTAGCCAGTATACCCAATGGGATTTTATCGCCATGGTAGACAGGCACGGTATTCGTTATCGGGAAAAGTCCCATGGTCAGTTGTTTTGCGAAAGCAGTGCTAAGGATATTTTGAGGATGTTAACAACGGAGTGTCAATCTGCGGGTGTGAAAATTCTGCCTGATTGTGGGGTTGGGTATGTGCAAGCGTTATCCCAGGATACTCAAACTGATGGTTTTACCATTGAAAGCAATCAGGGTAGATTTTGCTGTCGAAACCTGGTCGTTGCGACAGGGGGGCTATCAATTCCGACTCTTGGTGGAGCCACAGGTTTTGGTTATGAAATAGCCCAGCAGTTTGGGTTGTCGATTTCGCAACGGGAAGCTTCATTGGTGCCGATGACGCTTACTGGAAAATGGCATGACCTTTCCCATGCCATCTCTGGTGTTTCAGTGCCAGTCACCGCTTCGGTCGAAACCAAAGCTTTCAGGGAGAGCATGTTATTTACCCACCGGGGGTTAAGTGGGCCGAGTATTCTTCAGTTGTCGAATTATTGGCATTTGGGTGAACAAATTGTCATCGATCTTCTGCCAGAGATGTCTTGTGAAGATATTCTGCTTGGTTTTAAATCAGATCACGCACAAAAAACGATTTTTTCGGCGTTAAGTGAAGTGCTACCGAAATCGCTACTCCAGGAATTGTCGTCCCATTGGTGGCCAGATGACATCAATACACCGCTTCAGGAATTTAAAAAAGCAGAACTTAGGAGAATTGCTGGCCTGTTTCACCATTGGGAAATAACCCCTTCTGGAACAGAGGGATATCGTACAGCTGAAGTAACCAGAGGTGGAGTGGCGGTGGATAAAATATCATCCAGGACCATGGAAGTGGAAGGGGTTTCCGGGTTATTTATGGTTGGGGAAGTAATGGATGTGACGGGGCATCTAGGTGGGTATAATTTCCAATGGGCATGGTCTTCGGGTTTCGTTGCGGGGATGCATGTTTCATGACAGACGGTGGTTCCCAGTTTGTTGAGAAACGTATAAAAAAGTATTGAAAAATCGTGAATAGTTCATCTGGAGAGGGAAGTAATCAACTGCTGGGTTACGAAACTTCGCGATATCGCTGATACTGTGAGGGGCTGCGCTTTGGTTCTGATCTTTCTGATTTCTGCTTTTTTTGCCCGGGCCATGCAAAAAGTTCCTTAACTTCTATTAGTATCCCCGGGGTCGTTAACACCTGCTATTCGTGGCATTCATGGCGATACTTTTCGCTCAGGCAAGTATCAAAAAAGCAAATATCAACAACCCCAGTCGGGCACCCTCAAAAAATGAATAAAAAGATGCCGGGTCGATTTGAATTTATGACTTTGATGGCTGCTATGACTGCCGTTGAAGCATTTTCTATCGATGCAATTGCTCCAGGGCTCGGTGAAATTAGCAGAGATCTTGCTGTTAATAGTGACAATGATCGACAGTTTGTTATAACCGGGTTTTCTCTGGGATATTCCTTTGGATTGCTTTTTTATGGGTTTCTTGCTGACCACTTTGGTCGAAGATCCCCTGCGTTATTAGGCTTTCTAATCTATTTCGCTGGCTCCACTGCGTGCATTCTTGCGGATAGTTTTTCCGTACTTATGATTGGCCGAGTGGCCCAGGGAATTGGCGGAGCTGCTCCCTACGTTATTGCTATTGCGATGGTGAGAGACCGGTATTCCGGGCAAGAGATGGCTAGCATACTGTCCCTTATTTTGATGGTGTTTATGGGTGTTCCTATTATTGCCCCCTTCATTGGGCAGGGCTTTTTATTGTGGTTTGGCTGGCGCAGTGTTTTTGTGTCCATGGGTGTTTTTGGAGCCATTATCATGATTTGGTTTTTTATTCGTCAGGGAGAGACTCTGATCGATAGAAACCGTATTTCACTGTCAGTACCAACCATCAAACACTCGGTGGTGACTGTGATGAACTCGAGGAGAACAATGCGATATGTGCTCGTCAATGGGGTTCTTCTTGGCGCATTCTTTGCGTTTCTAAGCACGGGGCAACAGATTTTCCAGGAAATATATGGTTTGGGTGTCTGGTTTCCTGCGGTCTACGCTTTGCTTTCGAGTGTGATTGGATTGTCGTCCTATTTTAATTCAAGGTGGGTCGAGAAAATTGGCATGGTAACCCTGGTTCACCGCGCACTGATTGCTATTATCACAGCCTCTTTGCTGCTGTTGGTCAATCCGCTTTTTTGGTCTGAGTCTCCTCCCTTATGGCTCTATTTAGCCTATATGTTCGTTATCATGTTTAATTTTGGGCTGTTGTTCGGAAATGTGATGTCACTGGCAATGGAACCCATGGGGAATAGAGCCGGTGCTGCATCATCGATGATCAGTTCATTCAGTATGTTTCTTGCGATCGTTACGGCAACGTTGATTGGTAAACAGTTGGATGGCAACTCAATGGCGTTGGTTATTGGCTTTTTGATCTGCGGGTTTATTGCCTGGGGTTTAAATTTTCAGCAGCTAAAGTCTACCGTCTAGTGGTACCTTTTAAATGTTAACTTTTGAAAAAAGTTAACATTGGGTTTTGGATCAGAAATCGTTCATCTGGCTCTTCGACGCTGATTTTAAAAGAGGGGAGTCCATTACATTACTTACGGTCAATCTAAATGCATTTACTTCTAATTCAGAGTAGAATTCGTCCCACCAACTGACTATCTCGTCCTGTAATAATGTCCGCAGAGCTCGAAATATTGAACGATATCTCCTTGGCAATCGGTATTGACCGAAAGCAGGCTTTTGAAAAACTGACCGAGGAAATTCTGGAGCTTCAACGTGCTCCATGCTCCGATTCAATCGAAGATGAGTTGGATGATGTCTATTTTTCTTTATTTAATCTGTCTGGGGTCTTGCTCGACCGCCCCCGTACGATGGATTTAGATAAGGTAGTCGACAAAATTTCAAATCGACTATTAACCTATGGCACACTTTCCAAATTGGTGCCAAAAGTAGTTGATGAGACTTTAATCAGGGATGTGAAGTTTGGGTTTGTTCATTTCACCTTTGGTTGCTTCAAGCAAGCAAACGTTTCGGGTGAACATTACAAAAATGGAACCGAAGCAGAAATTTTCGATATAGTGACTAAAGCGTTGTCGAACCCGGATCAAGGGTCACTTGGCAACCATGTGATTCTGACTTTCGCCTATGTTTCTGAAATTACTATAAAGCCGTTCGTCTCGAATGATCATGAGATGGGCAATGCTACAATCTTGGTTATGGTGCCGGGTTGGCTTCATCAGTATGCGAAAAGTAACAGGAAGTTCAGGCAGCTTGCTCCAATGCTATCAGGGCAGCTAAAGTCAGCGCTTGATTTGATCCAACTTGAGGATGATCCAGTTTTTCATTTTCATAGCTGGGAGTCCGGTTTTCTATGTGAACAAAGCGTCGTTGCATTTACAAGCAACACCTACTTTTCGCCCTATCTTACGGTATCCCGCTTGGAAACTGAAATGGATAAGACACCTTCACAATACTGGACAATGACGGAAGATGAGATTCGCTTTGCGGCATACTATGAAAGACGATTATTGGACTTTTGCGACAATACAATTGTCGAGAGCGATGCAGACAAAAAGTATTATAAGGCTATCGGCCACCATGAGCAGGTTAAAAAGGTTGTTTTTACACCTGATCACTCTATATCACTAGACATATATATTCCAAGCAAAAAGGAGTTTCACCTCATCAGCGGAGGCCGAGCCGTTTGGGAAAAGGGATTCGACCTACTGGTCCAGAGTTTGCCTACATTAGAGGACGAATTAGGTGCCACAATCAATTTGACTATCCTATGTCGAGAAAAAAGCAGAACTACCCACAAGGAGAAGTATACGGACTACCTTCAATACCTATCCGTTCTTGTTGATTCACTTGACCTGCGAGGTTCGGTTCACCTGGAGAATAAAGTGGTGGTTGATGAACTTATCACTATTATCGGATCTAGTGATGGATTGGTTATACCTTCAAGATTTGACCCTTTCTGTTTGATGCCTCTATACGGATGGGCTGCAAAAAAACCAGTATTTATATCGACCAATACAGGAATCAGTGAAATTGTCGAAGATGACCGGTTCTTATTTGATCCATCCCAACCGGCGAGTTTGGCAGACAAATTCAAGGGAGTTGTTGATCAATCCATCGAATTTACTCTTATTGATTTGCCTAATACTGTTTCATCTATCTACACGAATTAATATCTAGACTAATGAGTTGCCTGGGAAACAGTCTAATTGGATCACTTGAGAAGTCGCTTGTTGATACCGTTCTTGATCGAAAATCACTTTTTCGATTCGAACATAAGTCGGTGGATAGCTTTTGTCACTCACTGGAAGAGCAGATAGCAATCAGCCATAACGCTTCAGGTTCCATACTTTTACCTTCCGCTTCGGTTGCTTGGTCGTTGATCCTGGAAGTTCTCAATATTTCGAAAAATACAGTGGCGCTCACATGTCCTTTCGGATGGGCGGCGATATATTCAGGTGCGATTAGAAAAGAGTTACAACTTGATTTTGTGCGATATGAAAAACTGTTTAGTATTGACCTCGCACATCTGGAATCCAAGTTATCCGAGAATGTGGTGGGTGTAATAGTGATTCCTCATTTAATGGGGCGAGGTGTGGAAAATATTGGGAAAGTAAAAAAGCTGGCAGACCGCTATGACGTTCCCTTAGTAGAAGATATTGCGCAAGCATTCGGCGTCAAAGTGGGTGAAGATTATGCTGGCGCTTTTGGCGTTGCTGCCTATTCTTCCTTCAATCGACACAAAGTCATCAGCGCAGGAGATGGCGGTGTCGCCATTTTTAAACGTGAGGAGGATTACTTACACGCCTGGCGTATTCACGATCAAGGTTGTTTGCCCAACGGCAATACAAGGAAGGTATCACCTCAACATTTTATTCCAGGTAGTTCGTTAAGGGTGAATGAGCTGACCGGGGCCGTTCTTAAGGCACAATATGCCAAGATGTTCTGGATTCGGTCTAAAGTATGGGAAATTTATTCCGCTTTAAGCAACGCGCTTGGTTCACAAGGATTCAAAGTGATCGCTGCGCAAGCTGGCGATATTCCGTCCACCGTTTTATTCGATCATAAGGGACAGCTTGCTGATTATCCGAGCCTACTGGATTCGGGATGGCACGTTTTTACCCAAATTCCGTACGCCGAAGATCTAAAAGGCAAAATCTCTACTGAAGATCAATCTTTGCTAGAGGGAATACTAAGTAAAACCTCTGCGGTAGGGTGCGGTTTCATTGATAAATATTTTTCAACTCCAGTTGGCATAGAATTAGAAATAGATGCCGAGGAGCTTGAGGAGAGAACTGAAGCACTAATTAGAATTTTATTGTCATGACAAAGAAAGTATTTGCGATGTTTGCTTCGGGCGCGGAGATTAGTGGGACCGGTTTCTCCAATGTCTATACGAAGTTACTAGCAGAATTGTTCTCGAAGTTCTTTGCGGCGATGAAGTATGGCGGCTCCAATCAAGGGTTAATGTACCAGTTCGCCTCTGAATTTTCGGATAGCGGGGGGCAAGTGATCGGAATCTATCCAAGTTGGGTTGTTAAGGAGGGCATCGTAGCCGATTTTTCATCTGCCATTGAAGTCGATGATTTAGCAGAACGTAAGGTTGAAATTGTAAAAGACGTTGATGCTATTTTGTGTTTGCCAGGAGGTGTGGGTACATTAGATGAGCTGTTTACATTCATGGCGCAAGTTCATGTAGGAGAATTAGGTCGATCAATCCCAATCTTCTTTTATGATTACAATGGTTACTACAGACCACTTGAATTAATGTTTCAGGTTATGGCTCAAAGCAAGGCGTTGCAGGCCAATATGTTCTCGCTGCACTTTTTGGAGACTTACGAAAGTTTTGAGGTAACACTAAGATGTCTCTTTGGCGATGACGTGAATTAGATCTCTTTAATTAACTCTCAACGTAAAGGTAGTAGTGATAATAGTCGTCAAAATCTGGACACATACCTATGTTTCAAAACATAAAAATTGATATCGCCGGTTGGCCGCTAAGGGACTTGACTCTCGATGAGCTCAATGGCCTATTTACGTCAGGACACATCCAATCAACTGAAGGAGCTCTAGAGTTAGCAAAGGATTTTGTTGAATCACGCTCAATAAAAAAATTAGCTGCTGTAATCGGGCAATACGACTTCAATGTATTGTCTTTCGCTGGCACAACAGATTTTTGTAATATGTCTGGAATGGGCGAAAGAGACTACTTTCGGTATCTTAAGATCCAATTTGCTGAGGCAGCATTTCTAAACTGTAATATGTTTAGGGCATTAGTGGGCGAAGCTGGACAAGCGTTATCGAATGCTGCATTGATATATAGGCTTAACCAGGCGCAAGATATGTTAGGTAATATTGAACTCGTTTTCGAGACGCACGGTGGGAGGGAAACCGAACTAGAAACGCTTTGCGCAATTCTGGATCATACTTCATTCAGGTATGTTGTGGATATTTCGAATATTGGACAATCAGAATCTGTGCAGTACTTTATGGAAAATGACTTGAGTGATCGAATCGCATATTTTCATATTAGGAATTGGGGGAGACATGTCGAAGATGATGTTTCTTTGGCTTGGGAACAGGAGTTGATGAAAAAGTATCCGAATCAGCGGTTTATGTTTGAGCCGAAAATGATTGCAGGTACCGATGCACTTAATATTATTAAGTCCTAACCACTAGTTCAGAAATTACATGAATAGGTCAAGCAATGTTATTTGAGTTGTTGGTAATCGGTGGGGCCGTGACCGTTTGGCAAAAGGCGACGAACCCCTTCAAGATCAAATCAAAGGAGCGTGACCCGGTAAAGAGTGTGCGGAGATCAATTAAAGAGCAAAGCGAGCCGGATGAGTTATTGCAGGGCGAACTCGTACCAACTGAGCCAGAACAAAAAAATATTGAACCTGCCTATACTATTTCGCTGGAAGATATCAAAAAAAAGCACACGCTTGCTGCGGCAAATCTAGGGTTAGCAACAATAGGACGGCTGGTTTACCCACCTCTCTTGTTGGTGAGTGGTGCTGTAGTGTTATGGCAAGCGCGAATGGTTTTCCGTTTAGCGTTTAATGCGATCTATCACGAACGTAAGTTTCGAGCATCATTGCTAGAATCTGCATTTCTCGCTCTAGCAGTTGGTTCAGGTCAGTTTTGGACAAGCGCATTTGCGAGTTGGAACTATCACTTGATTACTTATTTCAGAGTACGGAGTGAGGATCAGTCTGACAAACACATGACAAATGTATTCGAGAACCAACCTCAGGAAGTATCCGTTCTCACCGATGGGGCCGAAATGCGAATTCCGCTCACTGCTTTGGAAGAAGGGGATATTGTTGTAGTAGAGGCAGGGAATGCAGTACCAGTCGATGGCACCGTTGCTTGGGGAGAGGGCTGTATTGATGAACACTTTCTAAGCGGTGAGTCACAACTGGTGGAAAAAGAAACGGATGATGCGGTTTATGCGTCTACCCTGGTTGTTTCAGGTCGGGTCCATGTTAGGACCAATAAAGCGGGGCAAGATACGATTGCGGCGCAAATTTCTACCGCCTTGAGTAATACCAAGAAACACATATCACTAGTCGAATTCAAAGGTGAACAAATAGCTGACAGTCAAGCACTTCCCTCCATCTTATTTGGTGGTTTGACATTGATGGTCTTGAATCCGCAGGCTGCTCTATCAGTTTTAGTTGCCGACTTCGGGGCGAGTATGAGGCTGCTTGAGCCACTGTCGTTACTTCGCTATATGAAAATCGCTTCTGAGGAAGGGATTTTGATCAAAGATGGGCGCTCTTTAGAGGTTTTACGAGAAATAGATATCGTTATATTTGATAAGACGGGTACCCTAACCCATCACTATCCTGTGGTTGGAAATGTCTTCGCTTGGGGATCCTATATCGAGGCGGATATTATTGGAGTTGCGGCTACGCTTGAGGCAAAACAGTCTCATCCCATTGCGAAGGCTATTTTGCATTATGCGGAAGAACAGGGAGCACACATCGCTTCCGTTGATTCTTTAAGCGTTGAGGTGGGATTCGGCTTACAGGCACAGCTCGACATTGGTCAAGTCCATTTGGGTAGTGCTAAATTTATGTCAATGCTGAATATACCAGTCGAAGGGGCTGTGAAACAGGTCCTCGAAAATTGCCATAAAGTAGGTGATTCATTGGTGTTCATCGCGGTGAATGAAACCATTGTTGGCGCGATATCACTAAGTCCTAAGATTCACCCAGAGGCCGGTAAGTTAATCGAGTCTCTTACGGATATTTTCGGTGATCAAATCTATATCTGCTCAGGAGATCACGAGGCGCCTACCAAATACTTGGCCGGTCAGGTTGGTATAGCGAACTACTATGCCGAGATGCTGCCGGAGCAAAAAGTAGCTTTAGTTGAGCGTTTTCAGGCTGAAGGGAAGAAAGTCTTATTTATTGGGGACGGCATTAACGATTCGATTGCGCTTAAAAAAGCAAACCTTTCCGTATCATTTCAAGGTGCATCACTTGCTGCGAGAGAGAATACGCAAATTATCTTACCAGATGACAATTTGGAATTACTTAATCGCTTGTTTGATTTTTCTAAAGGTCTAGAGCGTGATCTGTCTGGTGGGTTGAAGATTTTGCTCGGTCCAAGTTTTTTGGTTTTTGGAGGTTCCCTCTTTTTTGGAACTTCCTTCTTATTGAACCTGGCTATAACCAATGCTGCAACCGGCCTTGGGGTGATGAATGCTTTGATTATGCCGAACCGACGAACTAGAGCTAAAAGGCTAGAAACCCCGGCCACTCAAGAGAAGGACTAGCCCGAATGCTGCTTGAATTTACAGAATTTACCCTAACGCGCAGAGGGGCAATTTGCAAGCAATCTCTATCCAGCAAAATGCAATATAACTCATTGGTCCTAAGTACTTATAATTCTATTCCTGATCTTAATCATGCGATAGTGGGGATAACTAGTACGAACAGGTTTGAGTTAGTTAATATGAGAATAATTTCTTCTCAACTGAGAACCTAATAATGTTAATTCTGGGTCTTTCTGGCGGATTTGACTTTCAAGAAGAAAATCTTTTTGACCTCCGTTACAATCAATTTCATGATTCCGCAGCTGTGCTGGTAAAGGACGGAAAAGTATTGGCTGGTCTTGAGGAAGAACGGTCGGGACGGATTAAGCATACTAACAAATTTGCCGCCAATGCTGCCCATTTTTGTTTGAGCCACGCGGGGATATCAGTCGATGAGTTAGATAAGATTGCTTTTTATTGTACGGAGCAGAACGCTAATAATTTTATCCAAAAGTTTACTGGCGATGATGTGAATGCACGTTATCCAGACGGGCGATCAGCCCTAATCGAAATACTACAGCGAACCTTCGACCAGCAAATAGATTCCCATAAAATCGAATTTGTACCTCACCACATAGCCCATGCCGCTAGTACATTTCATATGTCGGGTTTAGATGAGAGTCTTATTTTGGTAATCGACGCTGAAGGGGACGGAGCTTCCGGTATGGCACTCTCGGCAACACAACAGGGAATGGTGCCGCTACAGACTTACTCAATGGAAAATTCCTTAGGATTATTTTATCTTAAGTCAATCCGTTTCCTAGGCTACTCCTTATTCGATGAGTATAAAGTAATGGGGTTGGCTCCCTATGGTGATCCTTCGATTTACCGAGGTTTGTTTAGCGAATTCTATGAATTAGGTGAAAGAGGGCGCCTTAAGCTCTTCTTGCCTCGTATCGAATCCCTCGGTGAATTATTGACGCCCCGAAAGAAAGGAGAACCTTTCAATGATATGCATAAAAATATCGCCGCTGCTTTGCAAGAGGCGTTGGAGAGGGTGGGTATGCATATTGTGAGGGGATTGAGGTCAGAGTTTGGATATAAGAACCTGTGTATGGCGGGCGGTGTCGCACATAACTGTACGTTAAACGGAAAAATACTAGCAGCCGAACTTTTTGATAACCTATTCATCCAACCAGCCTCTCACGACGCGGGGTGCGCGCTTGGTAGTGCGCTCTATTTGAGCAAAAAGTTCCAGCCCGAGATCCCGATTCAGAAGGTAACAAATGTGTACTGGGGAGCTGAAGCGGGCGGCGAGTCGACAGTCTTACGTATCCTAAATCGATGGAGTAAAGTTGTGCGGTTCAAGCGATTGCAAGATACAGAAAAAGAGGCTGCTGAGCTTTTATCGAAAGGGGAGGTTTTGGGTTGGGTGCAGGGTCGCTCTGAGTTCGGCCCACGCGCACTCGGAAATCGCAGTATTCTTGCTGACCCGCGTCCAGCGGAAAATAAGGCGCGTATCAATCAGATGATCAAAAAAAGGGAAGGTTACCGACCTTTCGCTCCAAGCGTGTTAGAAGAGCACGCGAGTGAACTATTTGATGTCTCAGACTACGATGCGAATTTGTCTTTCATGACTTATGTTGTACCAGTCAGACCGGCGTACCAAGAAATTCTTGGCGCAACAACCCATATTGATGGATCATCGCGAATCCAAACTGTCAACAAACGAGATAACGCAAGGTACTGGACTTTGATTAGTGAGTTCCATCGATTAACTGGGGTGCCAGTTTTGTTGAACACTTCGTTCAACAATCACGCTGAGCCCATCGTCGATTCAATTGAAGACGCGCTGATTAGCTATCTGACGACTGAATTAGACAAGTTGGTTATCGGCGATTTTCTAATCTGGAGGGCTCAACCTGTTCAGCAAAGTATACGAGAGCTCAAGGTAGGATTGCCGCTCCATGTTGGTTTGGCGACCACAGGTACCGCCGCTCTTCAAAGTAATTTTCACCCATACAAATCAGTGCAAATCTCCCCTGAGATGCAGACTTTATTATTATCGAATCAAAGTCATGATCGGAACACAGGAGAATATTTGTCTGATTGGGGTTGGGAGCAAGATTGCCAAGATAAATTGGTGCAAGAAATCGAAACCCTATGGAGTGATCGAATCATCACGCTAGAACCGAAATTTAGTAAGTAGGAGTGAAATATATAGGGAGAGACCTAGGTGTATTTGGAGAATCGATAAAAAGGAAGTATTCTAGTCAACTTAATCCAGACCCAATTCTATTAGGGTTTTCATAGGGCAATGACTTTATTCGGGTTTTATTTCAATGAGTTTTTGGCGTAAGACATGCTATCAAATTTACTTAATAACTGTGGCTGTTTTGTCCTTAACGGATAACTGTAATTTCAGTTTATGCTCTATTCGTCTGGTGGTTGTTCGCTCCTATTAATATAAAAGGTAAATAACAGTGAGTATAGAGCGCATAAAAGCACCATCAAAAGCTGAATTTTTTGCTAACTTCGTTAAACCGCAACAGGCTGTGATTTTAACGGGGGTAATGGATAATTGGCCCGCACTCGAGCGTTGGTCTGTGAATTATTTTCGTAAAAAATATGGTCATTTGACTGTGCCTATTCAGGATTACGATATTGATATTTCTACTGACCCGGAACACTACTTGAAGAATCAGCAGGTGGTTGATATGAGGTTCGAACAATATCTTGACACTTTGGATGATCCTGGTGATAGCCGCTATTATATGGTGCAAGCGGATTTTGCCTTGTTTAACGATGAGTTGCGTGAAGACTTGGGAGCTATCAATTATCTTTCCTGGTCTAATAAACTAAGAGGCAGAAAGTACTTTATCCGTATGGGGCAACCTAGATGCAATTCCTTTCTTCATATTGATACCCTGCATAACTTCTTTTGCCAAATCCATGGTCGAAAGCGTTGGGGTCTTTATCCTCAAGACCAGCTGAAGTATTTGTATATCCCCTCGGAATTGCGAATAGAGCGCTATAGCCCAATCAATTTGGCTCAGGTTGATGACGAAAAATACCCATTATTTGCTTTGGCTCAAAGGACTGAGGTGATGCTAAATAAGGGAGACGTGCTGTATTTACCTCCCAACTGGGGTCACTACGTTGATACCGTTGATTTTTCAATCGGGGTCAATATTTGGTGGGATACTTCGTATAATGAGATTAAGGGCATGCCTAATTATCTCAAGCGAAAATGGACGGGCAAAAGATAATTGATCAGGCATTTACCATTAAGCGTTCAATTCAAAAGGTTGGTGACTATGGGTAACCCAAAACCAGATTCAGCTGCATAACATGCGAGGGATATGTTCCTTTGCGTAGCCAGCGCGTCTTATCGTCCTACTGATCCTCTCTGGAAAAGATGAGCATTCATTAAACCTACCATGAAACGCTATGTTCACTGCAAAAGATTAGTATTAATCGGGCATATGAACAATTGCAACGGACCTCATTACGGAAGACTCTCTAGCTGCTTCAAGATGAGGTCACGGAGTGGTGGTAAAAAAATAGCGCCTTTACTCGTCAAAGGTTTTCTACCAAATATCGTTGTCTCCCTGGAGATCACAAAAATAGGTGTTAGATCCGTGTATTTCGCTGTTCATCTCTTTAGGTAGGTGGAGGTAGTCGACGTAGTCACCGATTTCAATTTTCGGAAGGCCTAATTCAGTCAATTTCTGAGTAAAAGAGTGATGGAAATGGGGGATCACAACCATTTTAAAACTACTCTCGTGTGCATAAGAAACACTAAACTTAATCAAAGCAGACATGGCATTTTCCCAGTATTCCCTTCGTAACCATAGATCAACGAAGCGAAATATCTGTTTGCGCTGACTGATCTTTACTATTGCAAAGCCGACAATTTCTCCGGTCAAAAAACAACCCAACACTAAGTGATTGTGGTTGGTGTTATGTACCATCCAATTGATATACGCAGCATCCCTTACATTTGTAAAGGAGTAGTCGTTTTGAGTTTTTTTCCATAAGCGATCAAATTCGAAACCCGCAGAGTTTATTTCTCTGATTTCGACGTGCGTTGTATCTCGGAGTGAGAGTTGATCTACGACCCAATCAGGCTGTAATACATCCTTCCCATCGTGTCGGGTGTCGCTGATCTTTCCTTCTATCGTGTCATTAACATGTAAAACGGTTTCCTGTTTATTCTGGCCTAAAGTTATGTCCTCCCACAGTGATTGTGAATGCAAGGGAATAAATGACGCCATTTTCTTCTCGCCAGCATTTGCCCTTGGGGCTAATGATACTTTGAGGCTTGTTAGTATTTTTAGCGTGGTTTCGTTGGGTGTCGTCACGAATACCGGTGATCTGTCCGATCTGAGCAAATGAAAGAAAAGGTGCATACCCAAGCCTCGATGCGCGGGTAAAGTGAACCAGGATGTGCCGTTGCGCGCGACTATTGTTTCCCCAGCATTGGTCATCCTTGTAGGAATATTACCCATGACACCGACTATTTTCCTTTTATTATCCAGAATAACCCAGCCGGCCTCGGACAAATCGTTAAATGCCGGATTCTTCAACCACCATGTATTAAACCGCTGAAGCCAAAAGTCTTCGGACTTCCCATAGTGACATGTAAGCAACTCCGCTATTTGGTGATGATGATTGCTTGAAATAGCTTCAATGTTAGGCATGGGGGGATGATTAAGTTTCGTTCTTCGCCTCAGTTAAACGCTCAACTATTTGGACAATTCCATCCAAATTTGAAAATTCTCGTGACATGATCAGGTCCAGGGTTAATACAACATCGAAGGCTTTTTCAATACTGGCTATAAACCCGATAAGCTGAAACGAGTCGAGCAATCCTTCTTCGACTATGCCAGCAGTGAGGACATCAGGTCCCATTTCAGTTAGATTAGGCTGGAGTTCGGTCGCAAGCCTTAAAATTTTTTCTTCTAGTTCAGTCATCGCGTTTTAATATACTGATGAGTCAGATTCGAGGACAGTTGTCGCTACTCCGTAAACCAAGGTTTGTCGCTCTTTTTAGTTGTCCCCGAGAATTGAGAGTACCAATGAATGGTTGGAAGCCGGGGTAGAAATTTCTTGTAATCAGGACCGTTGTAGGTGATGAATATTGAGCCCTCCATGTGTTGAGCAACAGGCTCATTTTCTGTGCTTATAACCGCGTAGTAGCGCTTAGCACCTTCCTCGGCATCACGCCGAATATCTTGGCTGCTCTGGAGTCGCTTCTCCGCTTGCTTTATGAAGGCATCGCGGTCTGCAAATGCGTTCCACTTCTCTTCAAACTCTGGCGATGAGATGGAGGAGATAGTGGCATCAAAGTCTAAATTGTACTTCTCCCAAATTTCACTTAAAAATACTACTTCGAGTCCACGCTCAGTTGCTTCAGCTGAAATTTCACTGAAGTAAGCATGACGAATATGGTCCGGTACCCGATTGCTGCGTACATGTACGTCCGTTAAGATAATAGTGCAGTAAGCAAAACTTCGATCCATTGAGTGATTAATCGTCTTGACTACTTCTTGTAAATGATCGAGTGCGACTCGGTCATAATAATTGCAGGTAGATCTTCTACCGCATCCCCAATAACACGAAAAGCGAAGACCTCGCCCACCATACAACGCGTTTTGTATTGTTTGGTTTATTTGCGGATCGTCTTTGCAGTTCCACCGCCTAAATCGGCCCTCGTTAATTATCTGAATAATTTCTTTTTTCTTTGCTCCATTGGCTAATGATTTGAGGGTCTTTACATCCGTCTTCTTGACCTTATTTCGAGGAAGGGAAGGCAGGAACAAATAGGTGTCTGGAATTTTATAGGCCGAAAGGTGTTGTCTTAGGTGCTGTGTTAGCTGTGTGGTTTGAGCGAGGTGGCTGAACTCCCCGATATCGTTAGTTACGCAGGCTGAGACAATTTTTTCGCCAACAAGCGGATCCTCAATGCCGAAGGTATGACTATCTTCTACGTTGGGAAGTCGTCGGAGTATCTCGTCGATTTCCGAGGGAAAAATAGTTGATCCTTTTCTCTTGATGATATTCTTGATTCGATCTAGCACATAAACGTGATTGTCCGCCCCAATGTAGCCTATATCTCCCGACTTAAACCAGCCCGCAGATAAATGGCGTTTGGTGAGTTTCTTTTTTTTAAAATAACCCTTCATCACTATATCGCCGCGAATTACGATTTCACCCAGTTTAGTTCCAGCTGGTAGTGTCACGCTACTCATTGCTTCGAGGTTAAAGTCGGTTTCCTCTGATACAGCTATTTCGCAGTTCACAGGCACACCCACACTATTATAATTCCTGGGGTTGCTGGGTGGAGTAAGGGTAGCCCATGTTGTGGTCTCTGTTAGGCCATAGCCCTGATAGCAGGGTATGCCAAACCGGTCTTCAAAAGTTTGCCAGAGATCACTAGGAAGTGGTGCTGTACCAACCAGAGCGAATTTTACTTGGGAAGGTGGCTGATGTTTACTATCCTCACTGAGGAAGCTGAGTAACATCGCCATGATTGATGGTGTCACGCTAAGTACATTTATGTCATTTTTCTCTACGATGTCCCAATAAAACTTAGCAACCAGCGGTCCAAAAAGGTGGGATAGAAAAATATGGCTGCGACCAACTATGCAGGCCAAACCTGTGATCATTATCGCGTTGATATGATAATAGGGCAGCACACTAAGGAAACGCTGTTGCGGCCCATATTGATAAAAATTGGCAAATGTATGTGCCATTGACCACAAACTTTTGTGGGAAAGCAAGATTCCTTTGCAGTTACCCGAGGTGCCTGATGTGTAGATGATTAAACAATCTTCATCGGAATCACAATCTAAAGGTTTTGCGACACCATCTTCTACATTTACTAGATCGATGGAAAATAGATCTTCAGGAAGCGTCAAAAGATTTCGAGTGGACAGAGGTAAATTAGTGATGCTTGGGTCGATAAACGTTAGTATAGGGGAGCAATCACTCAATATAGACTTGAGTTCGGATTTATGAGTGTCTGCCCCGAGAGGAACCGTGATAGCTCCCAAAGATGCACAAGCGAAGAAAACTGGATAAAAGGAGGGCTCGTTAATGGTTAGAAACGCAATACGATCACCACGCTGCACACCTTTTTTTTCAAGCAGTCTGCGAATTTTTAGAGTAGCAGAAAGCAGTGATTCGTATGAGTAAGTAGTATGTGTTTTTAAGTCCGTCAGGAATGTCTGGTTTTCTGAATCCTGAACGGCATTTTCCAATATCCTATAAGCTAAATTCATGGTGATAAGTTACTAGGAAACACCGATGTTTCGATCTCATTTGAAGCTGAATTACGACCGTGGAGTATAGCTTTTCCCTCAATAAATGTCACTATAGGGACGACCTCCAAACCAAAGTGTTTGAGGTCGAAAAAGACTCAAAATAGCGATCTCGTTATTATCGCAATTCCTGCGATGCCGATCCAAACAGAAGTCGTAAGCTTAGATGTTTTGCATCAGAAGACCATCCGTACCTTGAAGGTTAGGGTGTGGCATGCTTGTTTTATAGGTAGTTATGACCTCTCAACGAGAATTTATCATCCGATCGGGAGTGTGAATTTTTTTAACGGAGAACCGTTCTCTGGTTTTAGTTCGAATGAATTGTAGGTCACAACGTGATTTATCGTACGCGCCAGCGAGGTGTTTGCGTTTGCAGATTATGACGCATTGTATTGCGAGGTCGAATTTATGTGGTCGTATATTCGGCTTCTTGTTTAGCGGGATTAGTTAGAGTTCACTACAGCCACTATGGAAACTGCACCCAGGCACCTAATCGGCCCTTTGATCTTCGACTAAACGCAAACGGCGTATCTTAACCGACGTTTCCATGTATATCACCTCTCAGTTACCTCAGACTAGGGCGTGTTGAGGTTTCACAAGGGTAACCACATGATCCAACATGCCATCCATGAATTCCCATTCCAGACCTGGTGGCTGTAAAATATTTTTCTGCCTATGCCTGGTAGAATGAACGTAAACTCCGCAAACACCAAAAGTACGTTGCTAAACTAAAAGGGATAGGGGTTACTTGCATTCTGTCGCACTTTAAAGAAAAACCTTTTGAGTGTAGAAGCTGTGGTCATAAGTGGACTGGCCATGAAGAAAAAGAAACCGATGCTTGAATTGCTTTAGAAATTTATCGGGATGGAATTAGCCAGACTGATTCAAGGGGGAATAGATTCAGGTATGTCTGACAAAACAACAGAGCAAATATTTTCTGAAACTGGAAAACGAATAAAATGGAGATCCGCGTGATATGAGAGTTGTGTGTTCATCACATCATTTCTGTTGGCCCATTGGGGACAGACCACCGGCAGAGCACGAATTACTGCATTATCAAACCGGGTCAAGTGAAGCCGCTTGACTCAAATAAAAATCTCTCCGAGCAACCCGGGGCGATTCATCACTGCCTTCGAAAGGTTTCGAGGGAATTACAAATCTCTGGAATGACTCTATTTTCTGGAATGACTCTATTTCTTTCACCTACTATCCCATGTTCCTCATCTAGAGTTTTAAGATATCCATACTTCATGACCAATTGATTCGCATCTTCTTCGTTTGAAAAACAAAACAATAAGCAGAGATGTATATCCCTCGAATAAAATTCATAGTTCCGAGATCCTTCGTTTGGTATCTTTGTGGCTTCTGCCAGCTCTTCATATGAAATCATACCTTGTACTACTTTCTGATACGCACTTGGATAAAGTACTTTAATAATGCTGAGATATACCGAAATATTTCTATATAGCGTGATATACGAACTCTTAGCAATATTTTGAAGAATCGCAAAATTTGAAACACTTCGCTCAATCTCCCTAAGAGACATATTATAGTAATCCAACAATTTGCCAAAGTGATGCATAACCGCACTAACGCAACTATCATTATTTAGTGATTTAGGAAACTCCATTCTCCTTAAGCAATTAGATAGGTATTTTTTACCGTTACTATTATGTCCGTCGTACGATCTTGGTAGTCCAGCCCAAATATGCGCAAGCTTCTGAATATATCGAGCTGCATCAATTTCTGACCCGTAGCGAGATTTGATTATCCCATTCATCTGTTCTCGGTTCATCACCAAGACAAACACTACATTTGGTGTCGAAAATACGTGCTTGATCTTTTCTAAGAGATCCAAAGCAAACGAGGGCTTACATCGATCTAATTCATCGACGATAAAGATGAGTTTCTTTCCGTTTCCAGTTTTCTGGGCGGTTTGCTCCAGAGCATCACGAAATTCCTTAAGGGCAGATTTGTCTTGCTGCAGCGAGTCAAGACGATCCTCTAAATATTTTTGGGATAAATTGGCTGCTTCCTCTCCGGCACCAGCTCCTCCCAAAACAGTATTATCAACAATCCCAGCAGTAGCGGCACGGAGTCCTACCCGAAGACCCGCTTTTCCAATAGCCTTCATCGCGGATACAGCTTTCTTTTCGAACTCTTGCTTTGCCTCAGATTCTTCTTCGTCAAGCAAAGAATAAAACTCACCAATGACAGCAAGGAGGGGGTCTTCCAAAAAGTCATTCTCAAAGGCATCAAAATAAATGCTTTCCACACCTTGTTCCTTCAGCAACCCCCGCCACATTTTAACGAATGTTGTTTTTCCTTCTCCCCATGGAGCATCAATCGCCAGAACCAGTTCATCATCCACATTTTGTATGGGACGACTCAACTCCTGTAAATGATTTTCTGCGAAAAATGTCCTTATCTTCCGTAAATCCCTCGTCTTCGCCTATTTCAAGCGGGGGGAACAGTGAGTTTCATTTCTTACTCAAAAGGATTCAGTACTTCAATACCACAAGAGGCAAAATCTTTCGTATTTCGAGTCACCAAAACACCGTCATGGACAAGGACAATGGCCGCAATCATGTCATCGTTTTGGCTGATAGCAATCCCTTCTACTCGAAGCTTGGCACACAATGCTCCATACGCATGTGCAGCAGAATAATCAAATTCAAGGACGGGATTATCCAACACCTCACCAAGAACATAGGAAACTGTTTTTTCCAACTCCGTTTTTCGTTTTCCATCTGGGAGGATATAGATTCCATATAACAGCTCCGCCACGGTTATCGATGTTGTGACGACAGACTGCCGATCAAGGGTATAAAACCAATCTATAACGTTTTCATTCCCATTCTTTTTGGCCAGCTCGGAAATAATGTTCGTATCCAGTACGATCATTCGGAGAAGGTAATAGGTTCAGGAAGTTTTTCTCTCTTGGGAATGACAAGGTCATCAGCACCACCGATTTCTTTGAATGCCTGATGTATCTTTCTCGCTACGTCCCTCGGTTTACGGGAATTCTGTTTGGAATACCACGTTAGAACAGCCCGGATCTCCGCTTCCATCGAGCGTCCATTTTTTGCCCCTTTAATTCGGTAGAACTCCTTCACCTCTGGGTTGACTTCTCGTACGGTAATTGTTGGCAATTTATCTTTCATACAATCAAATCAGTAAATCCATATTATACATTGCAATCATTGCTGTCAAAAGCAGCTATGTCTCCTCTTTCAGTATTTCATCCAGAATCTCTTGAGTAAGGCCATTTCTAGCAGTCTCTTCCTACATCATACAAACAGGTCTAAGGCAAAGAAGAGGGGAGAGTATCTGGGAATTGAGCGACTCGTTCTGCTTTGGAAAAAAGCAGGACTAGGAGAGAAATATTCCAGAGAACAAGCGCAGTGCGTTAGTTTCTCTGTTGAAAAAGGTCGTTTTCTGGCCGAAACTTGCAATCCTTACCGCACTTTTTTATCCAGTCCTTTTTCATTTTGTGAGCTACAGAGTGAAGCTTGATAGTGAAAAATTTACCCGGTGCTGATTTTGCTTTTGGGTTCGTGTGCATCTCTTCTTTAAATTCACCAAGCGTGCGTTCAATGATGGTGGTTGAATAGCTCTTCGCAAAGGGTCGATAGAGCCTCGTATTTTTCTCCTCACTGCCCACCGTTTCGGTTATTCGGTGCACCAGATATTGTATGGTTTCGGGATCATTTTTCGCATCGGGATATTTCCGAAGCTTCTTTTTCGTATTGGTTTTATCATATACAAGTTTCCATCCAGTACCACTAGCCCTTTTTTCTACTTTCGAAATAAGAGTATCGTCACAGGATAGTTTCCCGTAGTGCGTTACTGGACCGGCCAGCGACAGAAGGAGATCGGAAGAGGGGGGTGGAGGGAGGGGGGGGGGGCGGGGGGGGGGGGGGGGG
>JAALKB010000022.1 GCA_011088265.1 Gammaproteobacteria bacterium | reverse complement strand
GGAAAGTCATTGTTGCCATTAGACCTTGCGCACCTTCAACAGACATACCCGTATCTTTAGCGATTACGTCAATTTTGGATTGGTCAGCAGCAAAAGCAGCATTAGCCTGATCGGTAACTTCAAGGAACGTGCGAAGCAGGTCAGGGTTTTCCTGAGCGAATTTCTCAGTCACGGAAATAACATCAAAGCTGATGATACCTGCAGCTTCTTTTTGCTCTGGAGTCATCAAGGCAGTACCAACTTCAAACATTTTGGCCATTGAGTTTCCACCAAAACCACACGCCATGGATACATTACCGTCAGCTAAAGACACAGCTGCATCCGCAGGAGCCTGGTCGATAACGTTGATTTGACTAACGTCTACGTCCAGTTCACGCATCATCATGCGAAAGCTGTAGTCGGCCATGGTCGCCAAAGGTACTGCAACAGACTACCTTCAAGTTCTGAAGCATTTGAACTATCGATGCCTTCGCCATTACGAACAACGCAATCGTTCGCTGGGTATTGAACAGCAATAGCAACCATTTTGATTGGTGCGTTCGCATTCACAGCGTTGATGAATGGAGCAAGCCCCTGGCTATAGGAAATATCAATATCACCCGCAAGCATCGCTTCGGTCATTTGAGTACCAGCATCGAAGTTGGTCCAGTTAACGTCAACGCCCATTGCTTCGTCATAAGCTTTTTCAACTTTAGCAATCTGATTAGGAGTTGCCCATTCCAGGAAGAATGCAACGTTAACTTCTGCCATGGCAGAAGTGGCCACAGTTGATGCAACCGCGGCGGCTACCGCGCATTGAGCCATTTTTTTCATGGATTTCATTTATTTTCCTCTATTTTATTTACGAAACTATTTGATTCTGAAATACGTAGTTATAAAAACCGTGTCCAGCGACTGAGAACGAGCCGCCGAACCGATGCCTATAAGTCGACGCGACGGAATATATAGCAACCGCCCCATGAATCATAGGAACATTTATTTCATGCGCGAATGTTCCCGGTAATGGGCTCCATAAAGTAGGCCCAGTTTCCCGAACAAAATGGGGCCAATTGAATTCTGGCGAACTATTCAATTCACTATTCAATTCAATGTCCAATTCATCGATGGGAGGTCCTTTTTCAACTTTGATGGAGTTAATAATTAGATGCCCCGTTCCTGCTTCCGATTAGGGCAGCCCTACTACCCATAAATTCCGGATTTGTGCACGGCGAGATTAGCGACATTCTCTGAATTTACCGATGAGGATTTATTGAAGAAGTCATCTACTCGAATAGCTGGCAAATCCACGATACTTAAATTTGCTCCGTTGTTCCATTCCCCTCCGTGGTTCTACTGAAGTCTCAACCCTTTATCACAACAGATTTATAGCAAATTTATTGAGCAACCCTTGGAACAGGCCTCTCTTAAGGCTATCAGATAGACACCCGTCGTTTTTGACGCTGCCATTTTGCGCTAACCACCATCATACTGGTCTATAATGAGAAAATACCAAGATGAATCTCCAACTGTGACGGAATATCTATTTACACTTCCTAAACACTGCGATAGTACCCTGCAGTCCCATATTCAGGAAATGATAGTTAGTTCTATTCTTGACGGGCATATTGAGCCTAATTCACCGCTACCTTCGAGTCGAAAACTCGCAAAACAACTCTCCGTAGCACGCAACACCGTGGTATATGCTTATCAGCACCTGGTAGATGAGGGCTTTCTGGTAGCCCGTGAAAGGAGTGGCTTTTACGTCAATCCCGAAATCCTCAAAGGCCGCGCCAAAGCTCCAAAGCTGGAAAACCCCGAGGGGAGGAAGGTGAACTGGCTGGACATGATCACCATCAAGCCACATAGCTTTCGTCAGAATAAAAAGCCGCCGAATTGGCAACAATATCCCTATCCCTTTATCTGCGGTCAATACGATCGTGATCTTTTCCCCATTGCTGATTGGCGAGAATGCTCCAGGGAAGCGGCAGCAATCAATGCTATTCACAACTGGGCAAAAGACCAAATTGATCAGGATAACCCTGAGCTCATCGATCAGATTCACAAAAAAATACTACCACGAAGAGGAGTGTGGGCAGAGAAGGAAGAAATATTGGTAACAGTGGGCGCACAGCAAGGTATCTATCTTGCTGCTCAATTACTATTAAACACCGACAAGTCCATGGGTATTGAAAATCCGGGGTATGTCGATGCGGAAAATACTTTCAGTATGCTGACATCTAAAGTGATTCCTCTGGCGGTGGACGATCAGGGTCTGGTCCCTGATCGTCAATTAGCGAAATGTGATTGTATTTACACCACACCAAGCCATCACTACCCAAGCACAGTTACCATGTCGAAAGAAAGACGGCAGGAATTACTTGAATCTGCTCATAAAAACAACATCATTATTATCGAAGATGACTATGAGTCTGAATTCAATTATGTCGGAGACCCGGCGCCGGCGTTAAAGAGCATGGATAGCGACGGCAGAGTGATCTATATTGGCAGCCTTTCAAAAACCCTGGCACCGGGAATACGCCTTGGATACATGGTCACCTCGAAAGCGTTCATTGAACAGGCGAGATCCCTGAGGAGACTTATCCTGCGACACCCTCCAAGCAATAATCAATTTATCATAGCCCAGTTCCTCAAACGCGGGTACCACGATGCATTGGTTAATCGACTGAGCCAGACCTTACACGAGAGATGGTCGATTCTAGGAGATTTGCTCGAAACACACTTCCCAGGGAGCAGCCGTAGATCTACATTCGGTGGATCGGCCTTTTGGGTAGAAGCCCCTGCCACTATCAACACCGAACAGCTCGCTCTTAAGGCCATGTCCCATGGAATCCTTTTTGAGCCTGGAGCTGTTTTCTTCCATGGAGATAAAAAACCACAGAACTTTTTCAGGTTAGGGTTTTCATCTATCGCAACCGACAAACTGGAAGGTGGAATCAGAAAACTGTCCGATCTCTTTTAGCGCACACGTTCTCTTCCGTTTCCATAGCTGAATTAACTAAAGAGCTTCTGCGAAAGTCGCGACTGACTATTTTGAATGAGAAATAGTCAACCCTTATGTCACCTTTATATCGGCCTCTGTATCGGGAAATCTCGCAATAAACCAACCTTATCCCCGAACCCGACGTTGATCTGTCAACCCCGGTGTCAAAGAAGGAAAGGTCGACTACGCTCTCATCCGTTCGGCCCTGGAGTCATACATTGCTGACAAACTGGCTTTGGCGGGAATCATTTCCCCACCCACCTCAATCTCGAATCTGCCACTCTCCAGGTAGTCTTTAGTAACCCCTTCCTCACAGTGCAGGTATCCCAAACCAACAGAACCTCCCAATGTGTGGCCATAGTTTCCTGAAGTCAGATGTCCCACGATTTTCCCATCCCGTCGAATCGGCTCATGGTGATAAAGCATGGTTTCAGGATTTTGCAACAGGAATTGAACCAGGCGCTTATTTTCCCAGCTACCGGTGTCTTTTTGCCTGGCAATGGCGTCATGCCCAATAAACGGGATATCTTTGTTCAAGTCGCACACAAATCCCAGGCCGCATTCTAATGGAGTGTCTTCATCGGCAACATCGTGGCCAAAGTGCACAAATTTTTTCTCGATACGACCACTGTCCAGAGAATGAAGCCCGGCCATCTTCAGGTCATGGTCCCGACCCACTTCCCATAACTGATCGAAGGCATGGCGCGCCATATCTACTGGCACATAAATCTCCCAGCCAAGCTCACCGACGAATGAAACCCTGGCTGCCCTGCCCACTGCACATCCAAGTTCAATGTCTTGCAAGGATCCAAACGGGAATTGCTCGGTGGACATATCATGATTCAATGCTTCGGTGAGAAGAGATCGACTATTTGGTCCCATCACACCGAAGATTGCCCATGCATTTGTCACGTCTGTGACAATACAATGCGCATCGTCAGAAATATTTCGACTTAACCAGCTCAGGTCCTTATAGGTAACAGCAGCTGCACTGACGACCATATATTGATTCTCCTCCAATCGGGTAACCGTCAGGTCTGCTTCAATGCCTCCGTCATCATTGAGCCAATGGGTATAAACCATTTTGCCCAACGGAACATCGACATTCGCGGTACAAATTCGCTGTAACGCTTTACAGCTATCTTTGCCCTGTACCAGATATTTGGAGAACGTGCTTTGATCAAACATGGCCACATTTTCTCTAAAAGCGCGATGCTCTTCAGCAGAGTAGTTAAACCAGTTCTGTTTGCCAAAGCTGTACTCGTATTTGGGTTCGACACCCTGTGGGGCAAACCAATTTGGACGTTCCCAACCCGCCGCCTCACCAAAACACGCATTATGTTCCACCAGTTTTTCATGGATAGGAGAATGACGGACATCCCGGGAGGTCCGCATCTGCTTATAAGGGTAATGATGCTCATAAAGCAGCCCTAATGTTTCAGTCACCCGGTTATGAATATATTGCTGGGTTCCCTGGAATGGATACATTCTTCGAATATCATTACCCCAAAGATCCATGGGTGAGCGTCCATTATTCATCCAATCCGCTAGCGCCCGCCCTAGTCCTCCGGATGTTTGAATACCTACCGAATTAAGGCCTGCAGCGACATAAAAGTTTTTCAGCTCCGGTGCTTCGCCCATGTGAAACTGATCGTCCGGGGTAAAACTTTCTGGGCCGCAAAAAAACTTTCTCCAACCGACATTCTGCAACATTGGAACCCGTTCCATGGCGTCTTCCAATACTGACATCATCTGTTCCTCCATGTGTCCTTCAATTTCGTCAAAACTGAAATCCTCTGGAATGCCCTTATGCCCCCAGGGAACCGCATTCTGCTCAAACGCACCAACCAACAGACTGCCAGCATCTGGCTTATAGTACGCACACTTATCATGATCTCGCATTACAGGTAGATCCAGGGGCATATCATCCAGCTTTTCGGTAACGGCATAGTAGTGCTCACAGGCGTGTAATGGCACATTAACCCCCGCCATCTTGCCGATATTTCGAGCCCATAATCCGCCGCAATTGACCACGAAGTCCGCCTGAATTTCGCCCTGATCTGTCATCACTCCCGTTACTTTTCCATTCGCCCTGGTAATTCCCGTAACCTTAACGCCTTCAAGACAAAGTGCGCCGCGACCCCTTGCTCCACGAACAAAGGAGGCGGTTACGTCGACGGGGCTTGCATAACCATCATGGGGAACCCAGCTTCCACCTAACAAATCTGAGGTCTCAAGATAAGGATAAAGACTTCGAATTTCCTCCGCAGTGACCATGTCTACCTGAGTCACACCAAAGGCGTTGTTCATCGAAGCGACCCGTTTTAGCTCCTCAAGTCTCGCCTCACTGTGAGCAATGGTCAAAGAACCAACCTGTTTAAAACCGGTGGACTGCCCTGTTTCTTCCTCTAGTTCCTGCAAGACAGACATCGAATATTCACAAAGCCTTGCGTGGCTTTCATTCGCTCTCATGGTACCGATTAGCCCTGCCGCATGCCAGGTAGTGCCACAGCTAAACTGACTGCGCTCCAAAAGCACCACATCGGTCCAGCCCAGTTTGGCCAAATGATAGGCCACACTGGTTCCGATGACACCGCCGCCAATAATGACGGCACTTGCGCGAGCGGGAATCTCTACTGACATTGACATACTCTCTTATAAATTAATCAACTTGAAAATAACGGCTCAAAATACACGGAAGGCAATATATTCTGGCTCTGCTAAAACCCACAGGCGGAATCAGCAACCCCATACTACCACTACTAATTGCTACGACCTCATTCACCATTTCCTTTTCTGATCCTGTATCAAATCAGAAAATCGGACCAACTCTGTCCAATACCCGGCTCACTAAAACACGTTTTAGTGACAGGTGAGGGTTTGATTCTTACAAGCTGGCGGAAGTAACGACGCGGCCCCTTGTGACGTTCTAAAGTTTCCCTCGTATATTATCGATTATCTACTCACACCAAGGTAAAAAAAACGACAAAATTCTACCTCTTCGCGATTTCGCATGACTTTGCCCTAATTCACAGAGCTAACAAATTACCCGAACACGACCCTGAAGCCGATTTCAAATCAAAAATGTCTATTTGAGCAGCCTCTTATAAGGATCTCAATCTGACTGATAATTCCAGGCTGCGGTTCTGAAGTGGAGATTTTCGCTCGATCCTGTAGCTTCGATCATATGCTCAGTTCAGGGCTTGAAGGATATTTACGGTGTTATCTCCCGAAGATTGGCGTTAGAATCTGACGCCCCCCAGTATTACCAAATACCAGCAACCACCAACCAGCGCACACATTAGCAATTCCCATGAAAACCAGTATTTTTAGCGTTAATGACGCCAGAGAGGCGGCCAGAAAGCGCATGCCCAGGATCATGTTTGACTATATTGATGGAGCAGCTGGCGAAGAATACGCTTGTGGGCAAAATATCTCAGTACTCGACCAAATCCGTTTGCAACCAAGGGTATTGATCAATATTGAAAACCGCAATCTGAAAAAAACTTTTCTCGGAAGACAATGGGATCTGCCCTTTGGCATCGCCCCGATGGGTATGTGCAATCTCACCTGGCCAGGTGCAGATCAGATGCTAGCCACAGCGGCTACCCGATATAATATTCCATTAGGTCTATCAACCATGGCATCCAGCAGTATTGAAACCACGTGGGATCGCGCCGGTAGTAACTCCTGGTTTCAATTGTATGTTGGGCAGTCCGAAGACATCGCATTCGACATGGTGCGGCGAGCTGAAAATTGCGGTTATGACACACTGATTCTGACAGTAGACGTTCCCATGGTCGCATTAAGACCCCGGGAGAGACGAAACGGCTTCCAGGCACCACTGCGAATTGGGCCGAAGCAATTCTTTGATTTCGCCACACACCCCCAATGGTCCATTCGAACCCTACTAACCGGAGTTCCCAAAGTCGCGAATAATGAAGCCAGTAATACCGGAGGCAAAAAGAAATTTGTTCGCAATGAAAGCAGAGGAAAAGTGGATTGGAACTTTCTGGATCGACTCAGAGACCGTTGGAAGGGGCATCTGATTATTAAGGGCGTGCTGTCTACGGAAGACGCTATTGATATTAAAAAAGCAGGCGCTGATGGTTTATACATATCCAATCACGGGGGAAGACAGCTTGATAGCGCACCGGCGGCCATTGAAATGCTTCCCGTGATCCGCGAGGCTGTGGGTGATAGTTTTCCGATTATCTTTGACAGCGGCGTTCGAAACGGAGAAGCAGTGGTAAAAGCACTGGCCTGTGGCGCTGATTTCGTCATGCTCGGTCGTGCCTTACTGTATGGCATCGGTGGGGGAAGTAATCCGGGGCTGACCAGCGTGATTGAATTATTTATTCAACAGGTCGATACCGCATTGGCTCAAATTGGGAAGACTGATATCAATACCATTGATAAAAACGTACTCCTGGAGAAGTACGCATCAATGATTTTCAATGGCCAATAGAACAATGGCGCAGCAAATAATGATTGACGCCACTATTCTTCGCTTTCCAGATGGCTCCTTAAAATAAAAAGCACCAATGAGTGCTGCGATAATAATAGACGTTTCCCTTAGCGCGGAAACCAAAGGGATGGATGCCTGACTCATTGCCCAAACCACTATCCAATAGCTACCAAATGCCATCACCGCACCGACTAAATTTCTTTTCCAATCTTTAACGATTGGGACAATCACACCCATGGATCTTACGGCAAAGGTATAGATAAGAATTGGAATCATGTCGAATACTGCCAGCCACACAACATACCCTGAAACGCCGCCCGATAACCGTCCTCCAATACCGTCCACCAGAGTGTATGCCGCGATGAAAACGGATGTAATCAACGCTGAAAGCATGGCTCTCTTGTCCTTCATTACCTGACCCAGGCGGCGTGTGGCGAAAATCATGATGCCAGTAATAACGCCCGCCAACGCCACCATCCCGGATGTTGTGAGAACCTCGTTAAGAAAAAAAACACCCCACAGAGCAACAATAATCGGCGCTGTTCCGCGAGCCACTGGATAAGCCTGTGAAAAATCTCCCGATCGATAGGCTTCGCTTAACGCGATGTAATAAGCCGAATGCAGCAAAGCCGAGGCGAAAAGATAAGGCCAACTCTCCTTTTCCGGGAATTCAACAAACGGAATAAGGCAGGCAGCAATGATTCCGCAAGCTAATTGAAGTCCTGCGATGGATACCAGATGATCGCCACTTGATTTGACCACAGCATTCCACGTGGCGTGAAAAAATGCAGCGAGTAGAACGACGAATAGGATACCAGTTTCCAAAATGGGTTCCGCGCTTGATATTAGTTTGATTTATTGTCGTTAAATCGAAAGCTTCAGCATGGTCACATGCTGAACGCCTGGTTGGATACTAATTGTTTAACCGTTATGGTCCTGAAAAACGGATTTGATAGAAGCTTTGGGGTTTCCATTTTATTTTTCCACGACAGTCCTCTAACATAATTCAGAGACATCATTCAGAAAACCCTATTCATGAAGTTAGATTTACTACGACTAGCTCACCCGGCCTTCCAGACCTAATCGATCAAGATATAAACGAATGGTTGCCAACACACCACGCATTTGGGTTTCGTCCAGTCTGCCTATGCATCCGACACGAAAACTATCTGCGATGGTGAGTTTTCCAGGGTAAATAACATATCCCATTTCGCGAAGTCGATCGTAGAAAGCGGAGAATTCAAATCGACTATCACGAGGCATGTGAAAGGTAATAATAATCGGTGCCTGCAGCTTATCGGGAAGCAGTGTTTCAAATCCCATATCTCTCATTCCTTTCACCAGGATATCACAATTGCTTTGATATCTTTGTCCCCTGCCTTCCACACCGCCCTCATCGTCAAATTCATTAAGGGCCTGATTGAAAGCCAATAGGACATGGGTGGGAGGCGTAAAACGCCATTGCCGATTTTTCTTCATGGCGGTCCATTGATCATACAGATCCAGACTCAAAGACATTGCGTTACCCTGGGTAACCTCAATCGCCTCTTCCCGTGCAATGCAAAATCCCATACCTGGCGCTCCTTCAAGGCACTTATTACTAGATGCAACAACGGCATCAAAATGCACGTCCTTACTGCTCAGGGGCAGAGCGCCGAATGCGCTCATAGCATCAATTAAAAAACCCCGATGGTGTTTTTTGACGACTTCAGAAATTTCCTTTATCGGGTTCAAAATACCCGAAGTAGTCTCACAATAGACCACGGCGACATGGGTGATTGACTCATCCTCTGACAACCGACGGTCCAGTTCATTAATATCTATCGGAGTCTCTTCATTGGACTCCTGAATCAGGTAAGAACGCTGATAATACTGACACATGCTCGCAATTCGATGTCCATATGCGCCGTTGACACAAATTAAAAGCTTGCCGTCACGGGGTACAAAGCAACCTATCATCGCTTCAACCACGAAAGTTCCGCTACCTTGCAATGGCACCGCAACATGGCTGGAAGCACCGTCAACCATCTCTACCAGACGATCCAGTACCCGCTGATTCAGATCAATAAAATCATTATCTCGTGAACCGTAATCATGCAACATGGCCTGCTTGACGGTTTCCGACGTGGTAAGTGGGCCGGGGGTTAGCAGATATGGATCTCCTGTCCCAGATGCCACGACCTCAAACGAGGAATTCTGATTATTCATTTGGGTTAGAACCTGAAATAAAGTGGATTGATTGCTATTTATACCGCCCTACCATAGTATTTATCAAATCGATATTTCTAATGTTTGAAATAGACTATGCCAATCTCACATGCACATCTTCGGTCGTTCCATGCCGTTGCCACCCACGGTAGCTTCACCAGAGCCGCAGAGGTTTTGCATGTCACCCAACCCACTCTATCAGGACAGGTAAAAGAGTTAGAAGAACGGTATGGCATCAAACTTTTTACCCGATATGGCCGCCGTATTGAACTATCCGAACTTGGTCATACAGCTTTGGCTATTACAAACAAATTATTCCACTATGAGGAAGAGGTGGAACAACTATTTGTTTCCGCAAGAAACCTGACGACGGGAACCCTTGAAGTGGGCGCGGATTCACCCTATATCATCACCCCCTTGCTGGCGCAATTTCAACGCCTTTATCCGGATATTCAAATTTCAATTCGATACGGTAACTCTGCGCAAATCATGCAATGGCTTGAATCCCAGCAATGTGATATCGCCATTTTGCCGAATGTATCTGTGGACGAACGTTTTCATATTCTGCCTCTGGAACCGGACCAATTGGTCATCTTTGTGGCAAAGACCCATCCATGCTCCGGTCGGAAGAGCGTGTCCATTGAAGAGCTCGTTGAGCAGCGGGTAATACTCCGGGAAAAAGGATCACGGACCCGGGCTATATTCGAAAATGCCCTCGCCACAGCAGGTGTGCGACTTAAGAAGATCATGGAAATCAGCAGTCGGGAAGGCGTCAGGGAGGCAGTGGCTGTAGGGTTTGGCGTTGGCGTGGTTTCCGAGAACGAATTCGGTGCAGATGCCCGAGTCACCTCATTGTCTGTCAATAATGCTGAGCTTATACATTCGGAATTGGTAGTTTGTCTGAAGCAGACCCGGTCGATGCACGTAACCAATGCCTTCCTGGAACTGGTAGCCTCTCAACTGAAGGAGTAATCCTGGCCACCCACTTTAACATTAACTTTATCTCTAACTTCTAAAACTCGTTTTCAGTGGCTATTATTCATTCCACACTATATAGATAGAATCCATATCAAGCATTACCAATATCGATTTCACCATTAAGGATCCAACACTTATAGTTCGACTCTCTTTCATTTTTTATGCACCATGAGTCAATAATCCAGGTTACTACTATGACCACAGAACCCAATACTGACCGGGGAAAACCTGGTGAACCCGTAACAGTCAACAACCGATCCTGTAACTGGCCCTCTCGCCCATGCGTTGTTGTCTGCATTGATGGATCAGAGTCAGACTATATCGAACAGGCCGTTGCCGCAGGGGTGATGCCATGGACAAAAAAAGTGATCGAACAACAAGGCAGTGACCTTCGTGGGAATTGCGTTGTGCCAAGTTTCACCAATCCCAACAATATGTCCATTGTTACCGGCGTTCCCCCAGAAGTTCATGGCATTTGTGGAAACTTTTACTATGACAGGGATAATGACAAGGAAGTGATGATGAACGATCCCAGCCTTCTTCGAACACCCACTATTTTTAAGGCATTTCAGGACGCGGGAGCGAAAGTTGCTATCGTAACTGCTAAAGATAAATTACGCCGACTCCTGGGGAATGAACTCTCTTTTGCAGGAGAAAATTCCGCGATTTGTTTTTCTTCGGAAAAATCTGATGATGTTTCCCTGGACCGTAACGGTATTAGTAGTGTTTTAGACATGGTCAACATGCCTGTGCCCTCTGTGTATAGCGCTGAGCTTTCCGAGTTCATTTTCGTGGCTGGGGTAAAGCTCATGGAAACCGTACGCCCAGACATCATGTACCTGTCAACCACTGATTATATCCAACACAAATTTGCTCCCGGTAGCGATGGCGCAAATGCCTTTTATGCCATGATGGACAAGTATTGGGCCATGCTTGACGATCTTGGTGCCACCATTGCTCTAACGGCGGACCATGGTATGAATGCCAAACATGACGATAGCGGCGAACCCAATATTATCTACCTACAGGATGAACTCGACAAACTGGTTGGTAAAGGTCGATCCCGGGTCATCCTACCCATCACCGACCCTTACGTGGTTCAACATGGTGCATTGGGTTCCTATGCCACGGTCTATCTGGATAAGGACGTTGACGGACCAGAAGTGGTTAGTGCATTGTCTGCCCTGCCAGGAATGGAAGTGGTCTATACCAATGAAGAAGGTTGTCGGGAGTTTTTGCTGGCGAACGATCGCATGGGTGATCTTATTCTGGTTTCCGACATTCACACTGTTCTAGGCACCACAGAGGCACGCCACGATTTATCTGGACTTGAAGTGCCCCTAAGATCTCACGGGGGGATATCCGAGCAGATTGTTCCATTGATTTTTAGTCAGACTGTGAGTGGACTTGACCGATCATCACCTTTGAGAAATTTTGATATTTTTAACATTGTTTTAAATCACACTGAAGCCATTTGAAGTTAACAGGGCGAGATTTAAGACAGCCATGCCAACGAAAACACCAACACTATCAATCATCGCTGAACAAATTTGTCCTCAACTTCGAACGCTAGATTAGAACACTGGTTTCGAACATTGGCTTAATATCAGCTTCGAACACTAATTTCAAACACTGAACACTGACCGAAAAAACCTAGTAGGAAAAATGAAAGTTAGACATGAAAAAATGAGAATCGCTGGCAAACAGGTTGACGGCGAAACAGGCAAGCACATCGACGTGCTAAATCCCTATAACAATGAACTGGTTGGCACCGTACCGAGAGCCAGTCAACGCCAAATTGCTCAGGCGTTTGAAATCGCCGCCAACTACAAACCGAAACTCAGTCGTTACGGACGCCAGCAAATTCTTTCGAAAACCGCGGAGTTACTGGTGGCGCGTAAAGACGAAATTTCCGACCTGATCACTGCAGAATGTGGACTGAGCAAAAAAGACAGTCTCTACGAAGTAGGTCGGGCTTTCGATGTATTTAGCCTTGCGGGTCAGTTGTGCATAAATGATGACGGTCAGATTTTCTCCTGCGACCTTACGCCTCATGGTAAAAAAAGAAAAATTTTCACCCAACGGGAACCGCTTACCGCCATATCTGCCATTACCCCCTTCAACCATCCGTTGAATATGATATCTCATAAAATAGCACCTTCAATCGCGACGAACAATTGCATGGTGGGAAAGCCAACGGAACTTACACCGCTAACTGCTTTGCTCCTGGCGGACGTACTTTATGAAGCGGGTCTTCCGCCTGAGATGCTATCCATCGTCACAGGGCTTCCCGAGGACATTGGTGATGAAATGATTACCAATGAACATGTCGATCTGGTGACGTTCACAGGCAGTGTACCCGTGGGGAAATACATCGCAGAGCGAGCGGGGTATCGAAGAACAGTATTGGAGCTGGGAGGAAATTCACCGCTTATTATCATGGAAGATGCGGATTTGGATAAAGCCGCAGAAATGGCCGTAGCAGGTGGCACCAAGAATTCAGGTCAACGATGTACCGCAGTAAAACGGGTACTTTGTGTGGATTCCATTGGCGATGAGTTCGCTGCACTGGTAGCTGAAAAAGCATCAAAGCTAAAATACGGTAACCCCATGGATCCGGACACTGATGTCGGTACTGTTATTAATGAAAAAGCCGCCATTTTGTTCCAAAACCGGGTAAACGATGCTATCGAAAAGGGAGCTAAGTTACTTTATGGAAATGACCGACAGGGCGCAGTGTATTCACCCACGGTTTTGGATCATGTTCCAGCAGATTGCGAATTGGTTGTGGAGGAAACCTTTGGCCTACCCATTCCTATCATTCGGGTCAGGGACATCGACCACGCAATAGAGGTCGCAAACAGCACCGCATTCGGTCTCTCCTCCGGGGTTTGCACTAACCACCTGGACTACATCACTCGTTTCATTACTGAATTACAAACGGGAACCGTTAATATCTGGGAGGTACCAGGTTACCGAATCGAAATGTCTCCATTTGGAGGCATCAAGGATTCCGGTCTGGGTTATAAAGAAGGTGTTATTGAAGCCATGAACAGCTATACCAACGTAAAAACTTTTTCACTGCCCTGGGTCTAGATTTCACTGGGACTTAACTTAAGCTCCAACAAACGGTTTAACCCATCCCATAGGAACTCCGGGAGCAAGGCCCTTTCCGGAGCAAAGCCTTGGAAATATTGCCTCGGAAACATTGTCCTGGAAACGGAGAAAGCGGACTAGCGCGTTCTCCATGATTGCGTTTTTTTCAATACGCCTTTTGTGAGGAGACCGTGCAGAATTCTCACTATGGCATTGGTATAGAAAATCATCATGCCCATTGCGGCGGCAGGGGCAATATCTCCGGCGTCGTCCATGTTGAGCACCGCTACCGACGCAAGATTGGTATGAGGACCATAAAGAAAAACTACCGCAGAGACCGTGGTCATTGCATTCACGAACAAGTAAATACTGATATCCAATATCGCGGGTAAACATACCGGCACAGTCACTTTTCTCAACGTACGATAGAAAGGTGTTTTTAGTGAAGCAGACACGGACTCAAACTCTCGATCCATTTGTTTCAACGCCGTCATCGCAGTGAGATGGGATACGGTATAAAAGTGCGTGATAGTGCTAATCACCAGAATACCCATGGTGTGATACAGGAATCCCAATGGGTTATTGGGAGAATTGAAAAAGAAAATATAGGCCAGTCCCAGAACCAGACCGGGCACAGCCATGGGTAACATTGCAAGAAACTGAAAAATACCTCTTCCAAGCCCGAATCCTTTGCCCTTTTCAACCATGTAAGCCCCGCAGAACACCATAATAGTTCCAAACACTGCGGTCCAGGAAGCCAGTTCGGGAGTTGTAATAAGAAACCCATCCTCCGCCATCCATCAAATCGAACTGATAATTGGTCAACCCGAGATTCAGGTTATAGGGATAGAATTCCACCAATGCGGCATATTGACAGGTAAACAAAATCCCCAGGATAAAAACCGCGACCAAAATACAATAACCCAGCATGATAAGATCAAAAACCTTATTGGGTTTCGGCTCCAACGCTACCGCTTTCGCAGAAAGCAAGGCAACCTGCTTTTTTTGTACCAAACGATCCACTAAAAATGCAACCCCGGCGGGGAGTAATAAGACCAGACTAACAACGGCCCCCATTTCGAAGTTCTGTTGTCCGACGACCTGTTTATAGATATCCGTTGCAAGCACGTTGTATCCGCCACCGATGACTTTGGGCGCACCAAAATCGGTAATGGTTAATGTAAAAACCACAAAAGCGGCACTGACCAGTCCATAACGGACCCCCGGCAAGGTAACGGTAAAGAAAATTCGAACTTTATTGGCCTTTAAGGAATCTGCAGCCTCATATAACCTCTCATCAGCAATGGACAAAGCCGTGGTAATAATAATCAACGCATGGGGCAGAGTAAAAAAAACTCAGAGATCACAATACCAATAGGACCGTAGATCTCGTATCCCATCAATAACTCCTTGATCATTCCCTGCTGGCCAAAGAGATAAACCAGTGCGATACCGGGCAGTAGAGACGGAACCAGGATGGGAACCAGTGCGATTACCTTAAACGCACTCTTGAATCGCATACAACTGCGGTTGAGTGCATAAGCCAAAACAAACGCCACAGTAACCGAAATCAGCGTCGTTAAAATAGAAACGGTTAAACTATTTTGAATAGAATAAGTAAGTGCGGGCGTACTAAAGTATTCCAGATAGTTGGCGAGCCCAACAAAATGACCATCGTGATTCTTAAAACTCTTCGATAAAATGGCGTATAAGGGCAATGCCAAAGCGACAACCAGATAGCATAAGATAACCAACATAAAACCCAACATCTGTTTGTCATCACGACTAACTTTGGGTTTTACAATCTTTGGTGTCATCATGATGTCATTGCCCTATCATTAGCTGGCAATTTGAGAGACCAAAATTGCCTTGTGGGATAAGCCGACGGCATCGGGCATCCATGAACATTTATTCCTCCGGATTTTCCACACACGTTAGGCAGCATAGACCCGAATACTCTGAGGAGGAAATGACACGGAGACCTTCATCCCCGTTGAAATTTTTTCTGCTCGCATTAGGTTAGCAGATAGATCTGCCACGAATCTCACTGGCCCCAATTGGGGCGACCATAGCGTTGCCCTGACAAATGCACCGAGAAATTCAACGCCTTCTACTGTCGCCTCAATGATATTTTTGTCGATGTTTGTATCGGCATCTGTGGCCAAGTGACCTTGAGAACTACTCACCAGGATATCTTCTGGCCGAATGGAGGCAAGTACTTGCTTACCAGGCAGTTGTTCGCCATGGTCACAATCCAACTCAGTATCACCTATCTTTACCCTAACTCCCTCCGTAGAAGGGATTCCAAGGGTATTTCCGGGGAGGAAATTCATGGTACCGATAAAATCTGCGACGAATTGAGTTGCCGGTACATGATAGATCTCTTCCGGAGTACCAACCTGTTCGATGACACCATTGTTTAGAATCACGATGCGATCAGCCATGGTAAGCGCCTCTTCCTGATCATGGGTCACCATAATGGTGGTCACTCCAAGTTGCGCTTGTAAGTCCTTTATTTCATGTCTTAGTTTTACGCGAACCTTGGCATCCAATGCGGACAAAGGCTCATCCAGTAATAATAAGTTTGGCGAAATTGCAATCGCCCGAGCCAGAGCAACTCTCTGTTGCTGCCCTCCCGATAGCTGGGATGGATGTTTGTCCGATTGATCTGGCATACCTACCAGTTCCAACAATTCAGTTACCCTGGTGCGGATCTCTGTCCTTGTGTATTTTGCGTTTTCCAGTCCATAAGCAATATTTTTTGTGACGGTGAGATTGGGAAACAGGGCATAGGACTGAAACACAATGCCAAAATCCCGCTCCGAGGGCGGCAAGGCAGAAATGTCTCGCCCTGCCTGTTCAATCTGTCCATGAGTCTGCACATCCAAACCGGCAATCGCCCTCAATAGGGTGGTTTTTCCACATCCGGATGGCCCAAGAAAACACACGAACTCCCCTTCGTTAACATCAAACTCAACACCGCTCAATGCCGTAAAGTGTCCAAACTTCTTGGTTAGACTGCGAATCCTCAAATAGGGGGCTGTAGGTTGCTCGGACATGTCGCTTATAAATGTATGCTAGCGTTTTATCAGGGGTAGTGATGAGATCGAGGACAACTTATCCACTTTCGCATCTAACTTTTCACATCTCATACTGGTATTCATTCCGCCACGGCCTTTCCCCTCCTTATACTATTTCACATCCAGGAGAAAAGCCCCCGTCCACATAGGTTTGTGAGCGGGGGCTCTGTACTGACGCCTAGCTTTTGGGTTCGGATTTTGAGTCGTATCTATTCTGCCATTCGGCCAGGATACGTTTGCGGTTATTAGCCGCCCATTCAAAGTCGTTGTCAATCATTGCCTGAGGTATATTCTCAGGAAAATGTTCAACGGGTTTTGCCAGAGCTTGCTTACCGATAACAGCATAACCTTCGTTATACATTTTGTTAGCTTCATCGGTAATAGACCAGTCCACTAATGTCTGAGCCGCCTCAAGATTATCGGTACCTTTGACAATAGCCGTGGCCTCCATATCCCAACCAATACCTTCTGACGGGATGATGATCTCAAGGGGAGCACCTTTGGCTTTAGATTTCGCACCACGAAATGCAAATGACACTCCAATGGCTACTTCGCCCCGGGCGGCCTGCTTACATGGCTTTGAACCGGAATGGGTATAGTGATGAATATTTTTATGCAATCCATCCATAAATTCCCAGCCACCCTCTTCTCCGAAGATTTGTAGCCAACTGGAAACATCAAGAAACCCGGTTCCTGACGAGTTTGGATTTGGCATAGCAACGTGGTTTTCATACACTGGATCAGTTAGGTCTTTCCAGGAGCCTGGCATGGGCAATCCATGCTTCTCCGCTTCGATAGTATTCACGCAAACCGCGGCAACCCATGCATCCATTCCTACCCAGGCTGGTGGATTAGATTTATCTTGAAACTTTTCATCTAACCCTTCAAGACCCTTGGGAGTATAGGCTTCAAGCATGCCTTCGCCTTTCATTAATAACAAACTGGTTGCTGCTAACCCCCAAATTACATCCGCTTGGGGATTTTCCTTCTCTGCCAGTAGTTTGGCTGTCACAATACCGGTTGAGTCTCTTACCCAGTTGATTTTGATATCTGGGTGGTCGTCATTAAATCGAGCTGCGTACTTTTTGAGGTCCTCAGCCTCTACCGCAGTGTAAACAGTCAATTCACTTGACGCGAAAACAGTAGCGGAAAACAGACCCGCCATCACCGTTCCCGCTATTATTTTTCCTGTACCATTGAAATTCATTGTTGTGCCCTCTTAATAGATGTTGACATTACCACATAGACTATCGAAGTTACGAAACCGAAACAATCAATACGATGCAAAATCACAATGCAAAATCAGCCTAACCTATCTGACCCGATCTATCCGACCTAACCTACACTGGCATTGCTAATCCCGAGATCACACGTGCACGCTGCTATGGTGGCGTAACTATATTTCATATTTATGGCACCGTCGAGTTCAATTTTCACCGCCCAACAAGCCTGAACTTTGAAATCAAATCGAAACCAGAGCGAATTGGGGAATATTGACACAGCACTATATTTGGCCACTGCTGAGTGATTTTCCCAATTCATGTTCCGGAAACTAATCAATGGAATCAAAGAAATCGATGACCAGGACTTTTTAGGACAGTGGGTGAAAGTTCCTACACTTCTGATTGATTTTGAAATTATTGGTTTCCCCATGGAAGAATAATGCGCTAAGCAGTGGTATGATTCCATTGCAAGTTCTATTTCCTACTGGAAGTCAAAGCGCAAGGTTTGGGAGATTGGGTAACCCACCCCCAAATTAATGTGATATTCAAGTGTAAGTCGAACATCTACTGATTGCTGCTGATCAGGAATAACTTCATGCTTTGCAGCGACTTAACACTTTACAAACTAACCAAAAACACAAAAGAGGAAACTCTCGATGAAGAAAACTTTATTGGCAGCGTCATTACTCGCTGCAATGACGGGTGTATCCGTCGCTGATGACGTTAAGATTGGCGTTATCCTGGGCTTTACCGGCCCCATCGAATCACTGACTCCGGGCATGGCTGCATCGGCTGAACTGGCTATGCAAGAAGCATCTGGTAACCTATTGGGTGGCAAAACTGTGACCCCAGTTCGCGCAGACTCTACCTGCATCGATTCTGCCGCCGCCACCGCCGCCGCCGAGCGGCTAATTACCGCTGATGGGGTCGCCGCTATCGTTGGCGCTGACTGCTCCGGTGTCACTACCGCAATTGCAAATAACGTTGCCATTCCGAACGGAGTAGTAATGGTCTCTCCTTCTGCAACCTCTCCTGCACTTTCAAGCATCGAGGACAATGGCCTGTTTCACCGCACCGCGCCTTCTGACGCCAGACAGGGTGAAGTATTAGCCCAGGTTCTGAACGATAGGGGCATTAAGAATGTCGCCGTTACTTTTACCAATAATGACTACGGTAAAGGACTGGCTCAATCTTTTGAAGGAGCCTTCGGCGCAGTGGGTGGGTCAGTCGCGATCAGCGCAGCTCATGAAGATGGTAAAGCTGATTATTCTGCAGAGGTAGCGGCGCTTTCTGCTTCTGGCGCGGAACATCTGGCGGTATTTGGTTATGTGGATCAAGGCGGAAAAGGCATTATTCAGGCCTCTATCGATGCAGATGCATTTAGCAACTTTATTCTTGCTGACGGCATGATTGGCGACTCCCTGATCGAAGCTATCGGTGACGACCTTGCAGGCACCATTGGTACTCTGCCAGGTGGGGCAACTGAAGGTGCTGACATGTTTATCAAACATGCAACAGCGAATGGTGTTGATGGAGATGGTCCTTTCAGAGGTGAATCCTATGATGCCGCTGCCTTGATCATGCTCGCCATGCAAGCTGCTGGATCAACTGATCGCGCTGCTATTCAGTCCAAAATGCTATCCGTTGCCAATGCACCTGGCGAAGCAATTCTACCGGGCCAAATCGGCAAGGCACTGGAAATCCTGTCTGCTGGCGGGGACGTCGATTATGTTGGCGCCACTGGAGTTGAATTCAATGACATTGGTGAAGTACTCGGATCCTATAAAGAACTGGAAGTCAAAGGTGGAGAGTTCGAGACTATCAGTATTCGATAATGGGCATTCTGCAATGAAAGTCTGGTAATTTACCGACTGACAGTGAAAAAGCCCGGCTCAGCCGGGCTTTTTTATGGTCTACTGCTTGACCATTATCTCGTAATTTTTACTTTACATTCTTTGAGAGAGGCGACTATTTCAGAGAAAATGTAGCAACAGAATCCTCAGCATACTCCCCAGAAACAACATCAGGAGGAATAATATCAGGGACATCCGAAACAAGGCATTTCTGCTCGCCTTAAATTACAGATCATACAGGCCATACCGATCCTGGGATGGATACTCCGACGAGTTAGCCAATGAGCACCCTGACGTATTCCGGATTATTCTTCCTTTTTTCGTCGATGAACGACTTCAGGCAAAATCCCACCGGGGCTGAATCTCATTACTAATAGCAATACAAGTCCCATTAGAAACAATCGCATATGTTGAGCATTTTCCATCATATGGATACGAATAAAGCTGCTATCGCCGAATCCACTGGTGAGCGCATCAACCAGCCATAATCCCATGGGCTCTGCTTCTATCCAGAAAAACCAGATGACAAAACCACCTAAAACTGCACCGAGGTTATTGCCCGAACCACCCACTATTACCATCACCCAGATTAGAAAGGTAAATCGAAGGGGATTGTATGTTCCCGGTGTGAACTGCCCATCCAATGTAGTCAACATCGCACCGGCTATCCCCACAACGGCGGAGCCCAACACAAACACCTGTAAATGACGCGCGGTAATGTCTTTACCCATGGCACTAGCGGAAACTTCATTATCCCTAATCGCTCTCATCATTCTTCCCCAGGGGGAATTAAGCGCCTTGGCGCTCAAAACCAGTAGCACAATCAGAACCAGCGCGAATAGACCCGCATAACAGAGTTTAACGAAAACACTGGAATACTCGATCACCAGTTTCTGCAATGCACCTGATCGATCCGCTAACGCCACACTAGAGAGTGTGTCTGCATTCAATTTTTCGACCAGCTCGGGAAACCAGCTATTTTTTTGTAATTCCACTTCGTAGGGAACCGGACGTGAAAGACCCGATACGTTCTTTACTCCTCTTGTCAACCAATCTTCGTTTTTGAGTATCGCGATAATAATCTCTGAAATACCCAACGTCGCAATGGCTAGATAATCAGACCGCAACCCCAAAGCAACCTTGCCCACGATCCACGCCGCCCCTGCTGCAAAGAGACCGCCCGCAATCCATGAGAACATAATTGGCAACCCCATTCCTCCGAGGTAACCAGTTTTAGCGGCATCTACCGCCTCGATCGCAGCAATTGCCGGATCCGCAAAATACCTGGTGACAAAATACCCAACGACAATAATAAGACTAAGACACAGCACTCGATTTCTACCCTGAGGTAATCTGCGATAGGCAAAAACTGAAAGGGCCACCGTAAAAACAATACAGATAAGAGAAACGAATAATCCTCCCCCGCCGGCACTCCATGCTTCAACCACGGGCGCTTTCGACACCAACACCGCAGCAACTCCCCCCAGAGCTGCGAAACCCATAATGCCCACATTGAATAGTCCGGCGTAGCCCCACTGTATGTTGACTCCTAATGCCATAATTGCCGATATCAGACAAAGATTTAGTATTGCTAACGTCACAGACCAGGATTGCAAAAATGCAACCGCTAACAACAATCCCACCATTAAGGCGAAAGAAAACAACGTTCTGTTTCTTACGCTCATACTACTTTCCCCTTAAAGATACCCGTTGGTCTCACCACCAGAACCACCACTAAAATAATGAATGAAACCGCAAATTTATAGTCCGTCGAAAGCAATTGCATCAAACCATCTGGCTCCATATTTTCAGGCAACAGATACTTGAAAAACTTCTTATAGGCATAGGTGACGGTCACTTCTGAAAAGGCGATAACAAAACCGCCTACAATCGCCCCAACCGGTTTTCCAATCCCCCCAACGATAGCTGCGGCAAACATGGGCAGTAATAGTTGCAGATAAGTAAAAGGTTTGAAACTCTTATCCAAACCGTACAAAGTACCTGCAATAGTTGCCAACAGTCCAACCAGAACCCAGGTTACAAGCACAACACGATCAGGATTAATACCGGATAAAAGTGCGAGGTCTTCATTATCAGAAAATGCTCTCATCGCCTTCCCCATGCGTGTGCGTTGCAAAAACCAGAATAAGGCAATGACCAGCGCTACTGCGATAAAAATAGTCAAACCCTGGGAGACCTTGATGGTCAATCCCTCACTAAGCCCGGTCATCTGCTTGAATTCCCGAGCCTTAATAATGAATCTTTCACCATCTGCAAAGCGCTGATCATTGGGGCCAATGATAAACCTGACAATCCCGTTAATCATAAACATAACCCCAACCGAAGCAATCACATAAACCACCGGTGCGCTCTTTCGCTGTCTATAGTACTTGTAGACAGAACGATCGAAGATGATACATAAAATCCCAGCAGCCAGAATTCCAAATGGCAATGCCAGCAATGCAGTGGGCAAAGGACCAAAACTGATTCCCATAGATTGAAACCACCAGGTTACCAGTATCACCGCCATGGTACCAAACGCCATGGTATCGCCATGAGCAAAATTGGAAAACCTCAACACACCATATACCAGGGTAATACCCAATGCACCCAAGGCAAGCTGGGAGCCATAGGAAAGCGCGGGAACCAACACAAAATTCGATATTAATACCAGCGCATTAATAAGGTCGTTGCTAAACCATTCTGTCATTTCCCTAACCCCCTAAAAATGATTTTCTAACATCAGGATCAGCAAGCAGGTTAGCCCCGGTATCTGTATAGCGGTTTTCCCCAACAACAAGCACATATCCCTTATCAGCGATATCCAAAGCCTGCCTGGCATTCTGCTCCACCATCAAAACAGCGACTCCGGTTTGTTTCACTTCGAGAATTCGGTCAAAAAGTTCATCCATTACGATTGGAGAAACTCCTGCTGTGGGTTCGTCTAGCATCAAAACCGAAGGTTGAGTCATAAGCGCGCGACCAACCGCCACCTGCTGTCGTTGGCCGCCAGACAGTTCCCCTGCCGCCTGTTTACGTTTTTCTTTTAGCACTGGAAACAACGAATATATTTGTTCCATGGTCCCTGAGATGTCATCCTCCCTAAGATAGGCGCCCATCTCGAGATTTTCCTCCACCGTCATACTTACAAACACATTGTTTGTTTGGGGCACAAATGCAATACCCTCGGCAACTCGATCCTGGGGAGAAAAACCGGTGATATCTTTACCGTTAAGCATCACTTTCCCCTCTCGCAAATCCAGCATCCCAAGTATGGCTTTCATTGCAGTGGACTTTCCTGCGCCATTGGGTCCAACAATAACAGCGATTTCCCCTTTTTCTACACCGACAGTGCAACCCTTTAAAATATCTGCTCCACCATAACCACCGCTCATGTTTTCCCCTACTAGAAAACTCATGATATCGCCTCCTCGTTATTTCCTTCCCTGGTAGATACCACTTCGCTGCTGGCACTGGATTCACGGTCCTCTCCAGAAGTTGCGTCTTTTTTGTTTTTCAGCCCTCTACCAAGATAGGCTTCGATAACTTGCTCATCTGACCGTACTTCCTCGGCTGTACCCTGAGCCAGCACAGCTCCTTCAGCCATCACGATCACAGGATCACAAAGCCGACTAATAAACCCCATATCATGTTCAATCATGCAAAAGGTATAACCTCTTTCCCGATTAAGTCTCAAGATAGCGTCACCAATTTCATACAGTAGCGTTCGATTAACTCCAGCTCCAACCTCATCAAGCAAAACCACTTTCGCCTCAACCATCATGGTCCTTCCGAGTTCCAGCAGCTTTTTCTGCCCACCCGATAAATTTCCAGCAAGCTCATCAATCACATGCGTTAAGTTCAAAAAATCAATCACTTCACGGGCTTTTTGTGCGATTTTCTTCTCCTGTTCCATCATCTCCTTACGTTTGAACCAGGTATTGGTTATCGACTCGCCCATCTGCCCCCCAGGCACCATCATCAGATTTTCAAGCACAGTGAGCCTGGAAAACTCATGGGCAATCTGAAAGGTTCTTAACAGACCTTTACCGAAAAGCTGATGGGGTTTGAGCCCAGTGATATCCTCGTCATCAAGGAAAACCTTACCCGAGGTGGGCTGATACACACCAGCAATGATATTGAAAAGGGTCGTCTTTCCTGCGCCATTTGGGCCAATCAACCCGGTAATGGCACCAGATTCAATCTGGATAGACGCGTCGTTGACGGCTTTTAATCCGCCGAAGTGTTTGGATATGGATTCAACTCGAATCATGGAATTAGAACTCAATATTAGAACTCAATAGAGTATCAATATATGCCCGTACAGAGATATCAGTGGGAACACCGTCAATATAAAAATAAATACAAACAACGGCTTTGACGGACTCTGCATTTGACAGACTCCGAAGCTGGTTATTAACACAGTCCGCTTCCGACTCACAAACTCATACGCCTTAAAAATTGTGGCTCCTCGGGGATAAACTCTAACGTCGCTAGCCGGACGATTGGGGATTATAGCAAATATGAAACTAATACTTGTCGCGTGTCTGGGGTAATTTCCTTTGCACCCATTGTCAGAATTGACTCAATTTTCATAAACTTTACATCTGCTACTTCCTCCGTTTGAAGTACAAAAGGGCCATCGCATATACAGGAAAAAACACCTCCCCAGTTCTGATTTTCAGGGAAAAAGTTCATGTCTTCAAAATAGACATTACCATGATGCGTCAAAGGGGCGTCAACACCAAGCTCCTCTTTCAGCTCACGACACGCCGACTCACGATAACCTTCACCAGATGCCACCACTCCACCAGCAGCCAGGTCCAGCAGTCCCGGATATTGGTCTTTGGTGGACGTTCGGCGTTGAACCAGGAGATCTCCCTGGCTATTAAATATGAGAATGTACGTAACTCGATAGATTCCACCGAACGTCCTCATTTCTCCCCGAGACAGCTCACCAATCACGGTATCATGAGTGTCTACCATGATAATTCTTTCTTCGGCTGGGGAAGCGAAATCCATCGTTTTGTATGACCAGGTGTATGATCAGCCGGCTTTTTCGTTCAGTCTAACTAGCCCGCCGGAAAAAATATCAGCAACAGAATACTGACAAGATCAACTTTCCATTCTCTCTGCCAACTTCAACCTTTGGATTTTCCCTGATGGGCCTTTTGGTAGTTCATCCATGAATTGGATTGCCTTGGGGGTTTTGTAGGCGCCCAATAAGGAACGGCAGTGCTCAAGCAAGGTCGCTTCATCACAATCGTTGTTCGGCTTTAATGCCACACACGCCATAATTTCCTGTCCATAATTATTATCTGGCACACCAAAGGCGGCAGCCTCGAGAATCGCTGGATGCTTATAAAGCACATCGTCAATTTCCCTGGGGGCAACATTTTCACCTCCTTTAATAATCAATTCCTTGGAGCGTCCAGTGACAAAAACAAATCCATTTTCGTCCATATACCCCAAATCCCCGGTATAAAACCAGCCATCCTTGCTCAAAGCCTCCGATGTTGCGTCAAGGTTCTTGTAATACCCCTTCATAACATTATCCCCGCGAACAGCAATCTCTCCTTTTTCTCCTGCAGGAACCGTTTCACGATGGACGTCCACAATGCGAATTTCGTTTCCCACGGCAATACCCGGCGATCCATATCGGTTTTGGCCTTTTTGCATTGGATTAGACAGAATCTGTGCCGCACATTCGCTAATTCCCATGGTTTCCACAATTGGAATGGAGAACAGCTCCTCGAACATTTGGTGGGTCGCAGGTGAAAGGGCCGCCGAGGCGGATCGCCCAAACCGAACAGTGGTCTGAATTTTCTCAAAATCCGGAGAATCAGAATGATTGCTCTCTCTTTGCTGTTGTTCGATCAAATAGGAAATAATCGTAGGTACTGCGCTGAACCATGTGCAGGCATGGTCTTCCATCCACGACCAGAATTTAGAGATGCTCAGCTTACGGGCCATTACGATGGAACTGTTACTAACCAAAGGCGCCATCACTGAAACCATTTCTGCATTGATGTGGTAAAGAGGAAGAACGCAAAGTCCCTTATCGTCTTCAACCAAATCATGGGCAATCATGGTATTTCTCCCTCCGGCGAGTACGTTCCTGTGACTCAACAACACTCCTTTTGGGCGGCCAGTGGTTCCGGATGTGTAGATCATCAGTGCCGTATCATTCGGTAAAGTTTCCGGCAAACCCGCAGGAGAGCTACCCTCCTTTTTCACCAGATTCGACCAATCTGGCCCATTGTCTTCACAGCAGTCGATAAACAAAACAGATGAGCGGTATTTGTCGATTAGGTCAGCAAACTTTTCTCTATAGGTTTGGGATACAAAAACAACCTGGACATCTGAGTGGGTCAACACATAATCAATTTGATCAGGCCCCGCTACGGCATTCAAAGGCAATACCACTCTGCCCGCATACATTACCCCGAGAAAGATGCTGGTAGACCAATATCCATTATCCATGAGAAACCCCACGGTCTGGTCCTTTCCAACAGTCAGCTGGTCCAATAATTGCGCGACCAGCATGGCATTCTCTTTTAGATTCTCATAATCAAGATTGATCCCTGTTTCAGCAGCAGTCAAAAAAATCTTTTCTGGGCTCTGCTCAACTCTTTGATCAATGAGATCACGAACAGTGTGTGAATTCTGTGGCATGTATTCGTATCCTGAACAATCAGTTGTTGGGAGCGCATTGGTGCTTTTGCCAATAGACCCCGAACAGATCAGATTCACTTGGCTCGTTAGGAGTAATGGTAGTGGCAACTCTTGTTATATTCAGATAGTTACGATAGTTCATGTTCTCTGAAATGCTGTTACCACCCCAGCTACCACACCCCATGGATAACGAAAATGGTAACCCGTTATCGAAGCTTCCACCCGTTGCATAACAATGGATCTGATTAACGATGACCCGGCAGACCGGCATGTCAAGTCCCAGTTCCAGTGGCCGGCTATCACTGCGCGTATGAATAGACAGGGAATGTCCCTTTCCCTGGTATTCCATAATTCCTCGCGCGATATCAGTAGCATGTTTAAAGTCCCTGGCCTTATAGACCGTTAGCACTGGAGACAGCTTCTCCCCAGAAAACGGATGATTCGCACCATAACCTTCTTCCCGGACAAGCAACACCCTGGCGCTATTCAATTTAGCACCGGATAGGCCAGCTCCGGACAGACCCGCCAGGCTCGCGATACTCGATGCTTCGCGAGCAATCAATCCCTGATTCAAACGTCCTCCAGACCATAGCTGACTTTCCAGTATTTTCTGATCTTCTTCGGACAACAGAACTGCTTGATTCTCTGCAAGTGCCCGCAGGGCACGATCATAGTTGTCCTCGACAATGATGAGATTATTTTCCGATGAACAACTGGTTGCATTATCAAACGATTTCGAAATGACAATCTTTCGCGCAGCTTCCTCAACATCCGCCGTTTCATCAATAATTGAAACCACATTGCCAGCCCCTACTCCCACAGCAGGTGTGCCACTAGAGTATGCGCCCTTCACATTATTTTGTGATCCAGTGGCAACAATCAGATCCACAGACTGCATCAGCTGTCTGGTACCAGCTTTACTAATCGGAGCGGGTAATTTTTGCACCAGATCTCTTGGTGCGCCGACCCGATCCAATTCAGCATGCATATAGTCAAGTAACTGCACACACGTACTCTCTCCCTTCGGAGAAGGGGCAAGAACGATGGCATTTCTTCCCTTGATAGCATTGATCGTTTTGTTAGCGGGAGTAGCTGCGGGATTCGTTGAAGGAACAATGGCCCCCACCACGCCTACTGGGCGGGCAATTTCGATTAGGCCCTTTTTAGGATATTCAGCGATCACCCCCACGGTCCTGGCTCCGGTTAAGTCCCGTAATAAACCCATGGTCTTGCGGCGGTTTTTAACCATTTTATCGGCGACATTTCCAAGCCCTGTTTGCTCTACCGCCATCTTCGCAAGCACCTGATTATTCTCTGGTTTGACAATGCTCCATCCAAGAGCAGTCACCACTTCATCCACGGCTTGCTGATCATATTTTTCATAATCACTCTGTGCAGCTCGAGCACGAGCCATCACCTCATCAATTTCCGCTGACCACTCTTCCTGAGCCGGTTTATCGCGATTGCTTCCACTTTGTAAATTGTTGGTGCTCATAAAAATGGCTTTTGATGCAAGAGTTAATATTAAGAGGGAATCAGCATGTACTAGCTATCAACCGTAAGAAACCACCCGTCTTCGGAAATCATAGCCCAAGAGTCACATTCTGAAGTATTCCAGCACAAATCTGTTTATGGAGATCAGCCTGCACAAATTCAGCGGAGTTCGCTATCTTCCCGGGGCTGATTAAATGAGCAACCATCGAATAGGCGCCTTTCTTCGTCATTCGCTCAAGCCAAAAAACACCGTGTGGCTCGATTAAAAAACTGGTTACTTAGGTCGCTTCAACGACTATAGTTTTATAACACTATGGTCTTATAACCATCGTTTTTAATATTCACGACAGACTGGATGCGATGGAAAATCAGAAGTTTATCGCTGTGGTTGGAAACAGTCTCAACCACAGCGATAGAGTTTTAGAACCGAAAGCTTATTATTCTTTCAAATCAGCCAACAATTCAGATAACGCTCCCTGACGTTCTTGCCACATCGCAAGAACTTCATCACGATTCATTAAACGTACCGGAGAATTGGTTTGTTTCATTTTTCCAAGGGTTTTCTTATCACTAAACATCGCTGGAACTTTTTCAGCTAGAAAATCAATCACTGCCTGATCCGTTCCTGTTGGCACCATTAGCCCCCGAAAATTGACGCTGGAGTTATCAACTTCGATACCAAGCTCCTTTAGTGTAGGAACATCGGGTAAAAACTCATGGCGCTCAAGATCAGCAACCGCCAGTATTTTGATATCCCCTGCGGCTCGTGCAGAATCTGAAAGATTATTAAATCCGGCAACTACCCGACCACCTTTGACCAGCTTCATGGCACCGACACCGCCTTTTCCAGGAACATACTTGAGATCAGCCCCAGTTGCTTTTGCAAGCTGTAGATGAGCAATATGGTGACCCACAAATTTACCTGCACCGCTTACGGTTACCTTGCCCGGATTGGCTTTTGCGTAATCGATTAGCTCATTGGCAGTATTGAACTCGCTGTCTTTGCCAACAATCAATACTGCTGGATCTGCGCCCCAGTTTCCCACGGGCTCAAGATTTTCGATACTATATTTCGTATCAAAAACAATGGACTGAGCGATAAAATGTGGCACATTGTAAGCAGCCATCATGTATCCGTCCTTAGGGGCTTTCTCTGCGAACCAGTTCCAACCTTTTCGACCGCCTGCGCCAGGCTTATTGGTCACATAAATAGGCTGCCCAATGGATAAAGGTGCGTCGTCTTTCATCTTCGCTGAAGCCAACGTGGCGATTCGCGCCTGAAAGGCAGTGGGCCCCCCCGAGATCGGAAGAGCGTCGGGTGGGGAGAGGGGGGGGGCCGGGGGGGAGGGGCGGGGGGGGGGGGGGGGGGGGGGGGGGGGGGGGGGGGGGGGG
>JAALKB010000251.1 GCA_011088265.1 Gammaproteobacteria bacterium | reverse complement strand
CAGAAGATATTGATTACATCAACTTGCATGGAACCGGGACGCCGTTGAATGATGCTATGGAAGCCGGGGTGATCAGTCGTATTTTCGGGCAGAAAACCAGAGTCAGCACTACCAAACCAGCCATGGAGCATACTCTTGGGGCCGCCGGGGCCATCGAAGCGGCAGTTTTGTGGCTTTTGCTAAAAGATAATGATTGCTCCAAACTGCCTGTCCAGTCACTGTTAGGAGATCTCGACCCGGATCTTCCTAAGTTGAATTTTGTTGCCACAAATAATGCTGGAAAAGTATCGCTCACGAGGGTGTTATCGACTTCGTTTGCATTTGGAGGACATAATACCGCACTTATTCTGCAAAGAACCGACGCGGAGTAAATGATGCTGGATAAATTGGAAGTTGAGCGCTTGTTACCCCATTCGGGACAAATGGTTTTCATTGATCGAGTACTTGAGCATGATGATGTTTCCATTGTGACCGAGGTTGATGTCGATTCTCTGGAAGTCCTGGTTTCAGAGCGGGGGGTGCCGGCCTATGTTGGAATCGAGTTGATGGCCCAGTCCATTGCCGCCTGGTCCGGGCTCGTGCGAAAATCCAGAAACAAACCACCCCAGCCCGGATTCCTGTTGGGAACACGAAAGTATGAGTGCGAAGTGTCGTTCTTCCCAAGAGGTTCCACATTGAGAATTTATGCTGAGGAGATCATCAACAACGAAGGTTTGGCGACGTTTGGCTGTCGATTACATTACATTGCTGATACCTGTGACGGAGATTTGGTTGCAGAGGCCAGAATTAGCGTTTATAGCGAACAAGAGGAGAACGTAGATTAGTATGTCAGAGCGCAACATATTTGTGACGGGATCGAGCCGAGGCATCGGCAAGGCTGTCGCAATGAGACTTGCCGAACAGGGGTATGGATTAGTTATCCATGGCCGCACCCAAAGCGATAATCTGAATGAGGTTGAGGCTCAGCTCAAATCCATGGGTGTGGCAGTCCGGGTGTTACATTTTGATATTTCAGATCGACAGCGTTGCAGTGAAATTATTACTCAGGATATTGAGCAACATGGTTGTTACTACGGTACGGTTTTGAATGCAGGACTGACAAGGGATAGTGCTTTTCCGTTTATGCAGGATCACGAGTGGGATGATGTACTTTCTGTCAACTTGGACAGTTTCTATAATGTACTGAAACCCATTATTGAACCTTTGATTCTCGCAAGAAAAGGCGGCCGTATCATTGCCATGTCATCGGTGGCAGGGATCATGGGGAATCGGGGACAAGTGAATTACAGCGCATCCAAGGCTGGGATTATTGGCGCAGTTAAAGCCCTGGGATTTGAACTTGCCAAAAGGCGAATTACCGTGAACTGCGTTGCCCCGGGTTTAATTGAAACGGATATGTCAGAGGAGGTTACCGACGAACATATTATACCGCTCATACCGATGAGACGGGCGGGAAAAACAGAAGAAGTGGCTGCGGTGGTTTCCTTTTTGCTCAGCGATGATGCAGCTTACATTACTCGGCAGGTGATTTCTGTGGATGGTGGTTTATCATGACCAATCGCGTGGTGGTGACAGGGATGGGAGCAGTGACTTCTCTTGGAAGAGATTGGGAAACTGTATCAAATTGTCTAAAGGATGGCGTTTCCGGGGTACGCTACATGACGGAGTGGGAAGATATTCAAGGTCTGAATACTCGTCTTGGAGCACCAATAGAAAACTTCGAAGTGCCACCACGTTTTAAACGAAAACAGCTCCGGGGAATGGGGCGAGTGGCAAAGCTCGCAATTACCGCTACAGACGATGCATTGGCTGATGCGAAATTGCTCGACACGGAAGTTCTTGCCAGCGGTCTTACCGGTGTTGCTTATGGATCATCAACCGGAAGTGTTGATGCGGTGGCTGAATTCGGTGAAGTATTGCTCTCCCGTTCAACGCATTCCCTGAATTCAACCAGTTATGTTCGCATGATGCCTCATACAACGGCAGTAAACATCTCAGTGGTGTACAAAGCGAAAGGGAGGATCATTCCAACATCCTGCGCCTGTGCATCCGGGAGCCTGGCTATTGGTTATGCTTATGAGGCAATTAAACATGGATACCAAACAGTGATGATTGCTGGGGGAGCGGAGGAGCTTGATGCTACCGAAGCCGCGGTATTTGATACACTTTACGCCACATCAGTCAGGAATGACGCTCCTTCAATGTCGCCACGGCCATTTGATGCCGACCGGGATGGGCTGGTCATTGGAGAGGGGGCAGGTACGCTGGTGCTGGAAGAGTATCATCACGCAGTGGCTCGTGGTGCGAGGATTTACGCGGAGATAGTCGGGTTTGGCACCAATAGTGATGGCAATCACGTTACCCAACCAACGCAACAGACCATGGAGGTTGCAATGAATATGGCGTTAGCGGATGCGACGATCAGCCCTGACAGCATAGACTATGTATCTGCCCACGCGGCGGCGACCTATGCTAGTGATGAAGCAGAATCCCTTGCAACGGCTAATGTGCTCGGGAACAATGTCTCCATTAGTTCTCTAAAGGGATATTTTGGCCATTCTCTGGGGGCTTGCGGTGCGATTGAGGCCTGGCTTGGTATTAAGGGCCTACAGGAGGGCTGGTTTCCGGCGAACAACAACCTTGATAATATTGACCCAAAATGCGGCTGGCTTGATTATATTGTGGCGAAACCGAAACACATCGATTGCCAGTATTTCATGAGCAATAATTTCGCCTTTGGTGGCATGAACACGTCGTTGATCTTTAAACGTATCCGTGACGAGTAATGAATGGAAGTTGCGCATACAAAACTCTACCTATCAAGACGGGCTGCCTGGGGGTTGTGGAACGGGGTAGCAAGTGATGTTGATATAAAGCATTTTGCTAAAACCTGTATAGTTTCCAGTCTACTTCGAGTCTGCGGAAACCGGGGAGGGAACCAGGAAGGATGAAAAAAGAATTTTCGGTGAAAGCGTGGTCAATCGTCTCGGCAGGTATGGACAACGAGGCGGATTGGTGTGACTGGGCCAAGGGAAATCGGGAGTTATCCCAGGAGTTGCCCAACGTACAGCTATCCAGGTTTCCAAACCGGATTAGCCGCCGGCTCGATAAGCTTGGAAAATGTGTGATGTTTTCTGCTGAGCAATGTTTGAATCAACTACCAAAGCATGTGCATCCATCCATTATTTCAACCTCAAGACACGGGGATCTTCCATTTATGGCATCATTAATTCGTGATGTAAGATCGAATGAAGATATCTCGCCCACTGCTTTTGCCTATTCGGTTCACAATCGTTTTTCCAGTTTAGTCAGTATGTCTTTTGGGTTTAAAGGCATCAATGGTGCCTATTCTTCTACGCTGGATGGTTTCCCTTTAGCATTGGCAGAGGCGATATCATTATTGAAAAAGGACCCGGATACACCGGTTTTAATTCTTTCCTATGAGCCAGAAATACCCCCGGATTATAAGGCGTTGATAAAGCAGTCTTTTAAACCCCATGCTGGCGCATTTTTACTCTTTTCTGCGGAACAAAGTGACATAAGATATGGCCTGTGCCGACGCCGTGAAGGGGTGGTGACACAGGCGTTCTCGGGGCCGGAATCGATGGTGTCAGTAAAACCCTATCAGCCTAAATCCTGTCAATCAGAGGCAAATGCGTCCAGAGGTAGCTGCCTGTCATTTGTTAAGACACTTATGCTGGGCGAGACTGTGGATGACGGCCACTGGCAGTATTTCCAGGCCGGGTATTCGTAACAATGGTTCGTAACAATGGATAGGCTTTGGAGATTTTTCGCCACCACCATCTTATATATTGTATTTGGTATCGGTGCGTTAATTATTACCGTTACTTTAATTCCCCTCGCCGTTATATTTTCACCGTCCAGGGCGCAACGAACCCGACGGGTAAGGCGGATTAATCAATTGGCATTTCGTGCCTTTGTGGTCGCAGGCTCACTGCTTGGCGTTTTTGAATTTATTATCAAAAACCAGAGGGTATTGACTCGTTCCAGTGGTGAGATAATCATTGCGAATCATCCTTCATTGCTGGATGTCGTGTTTTTGCTTGCCTTTATCGAAAACTGCAACTGCGTGGTCAAGAAGAATCTGTTGCGCAATCCCTTTTTGGCTATGCAGGTTTATTTCGCAGACTATATTCTAAATGACGCCGGGGACGATATCCTGCAGACTTGCGTGGATAGTCTGGAAAAAGGAGAGTCTGTGATTATTTTTCCTGAGGGTACCCGGACTATAGACAAACAGGAACTCACGTTCAAACGGGGAGCTGCCTATTTGATGACACTTTCAAAAGGCGTTGTCCGACCTGTTCATATTACCTGTGAGCCATCAGCGCTTGGGAAATACGACCCATGGTATCGAATTCCTGAGCGCAGGATACACTATGAAATCACTGCATTGGCACCGATAGACATCGAACCTTTACGAAATGCCAATCACATGGGGCTGCCATTAAAGACCCGGCGTCTGACAAAGTATTTACTGGATTTATACAGAGAATTGGAAAAGGTAGGGCCTGATCGAATCGGAGCCTATAGGGATATCAACGGAATCATCAAACCCTGTTGAATTGTCCAAAATGGCCTAAATGGTAGATTGTTTTTAGAGAGATTTAACTGGAGTTAACCGGTTTATGAACCCTTCTAATTA
>JAALKB010000021.1 GCA_011088265.1 Gammaproteobacteria bacterium | reverse complement strand
GTCCGCCAGGCGGTGGCTAATATGAACACCAGCATCGCAGTAATGCTGGATACCCGAGGTCGCGAAATTCGCACCAGGGAACTTCAAGATGGTCAAGCGATGTTGGAGAGGCACCAATCCTTCACACTTTATGGTGAGGATCGACCCGGTGATTTAAATGGTGTCTCCATTACCTATCAGAATCTCTATAAACATGCGGTGATTGGTGATCGAATCTTACTGGATGACGGTCAGATTGAACTTATCGTTACTGAAATTCACGACCCCAATGTAATTTGCCGGGTTGAGTATGGCGGTTTATTACGCAATAGCAAAGGTGTAAATCTACCCGATAACAAAACCGCATTCGACGATATTCCCACCGACGATAACAAGGAAATAGAATTTGCAGTACAAAATACAGTGGAATATATCGCGGCTTCTTTTATTCGAAACCGGGATGACGTTATTGACCTGCGCCACAATCTTGAAGCCCGAGGGGTACAAATTCTGATTATTGCCAAAATAGAGAATCGGGAGGGAGTAGAGAACCTCGATAGCATCATTAATGCGGCGGACGGAATCATGGTGGCCAGAGGGGATCTTGGTGTGGAGCTTGATTTGGGAGAGGGGCCAACGATACAAAAGCAGATTATCCGAGCCACAGTTTCCCGGGGCAAACCCGTAATCACCGCCACCCAAATGCTTGACTCCATGGAACGAAATCCCAGACCTACCCGGGCAGAAGTCAGTGATGTAGCAAATGCCATTTTCGACGGCTCTTCCGCAGTCATGCTTTCCGGTGAAACCGCCGCAGGGAAACGTCCTGTGGAATCCGTTAAAACCATGGTCACTCTGGCGAAACGGGCAGAGGAGGGATTAAGTAAATATGGCTACCTGCAACAAATAGAACCCAACCCTTCCAATGAAGTTACCGAAGCTGTCGCCCAAGCCTCGATTACCATGGCGAATCATATCCATGCTGCCGCTATTGTCGCGTTAACCGAAACGGGGCTAACCTCCAGATTGATTTCCAAATATCGTCCGGATTGCCCAATTCTTGCGGTGACCTCGTCGATGGAGGTGGTCACACGTTTGGCGATGAATTGGGGTGTACTTCCCATTTATTATGGCGGCGATGGCTCAGACGACGACCGTATTGAGTTCGCTACCAATAGAGCCCGGGAGTTGGGGTATGTCAAACCCTCTGATCTAGTGGTGATGACCGCAGGAAGTTCTCGACAGGCTGGCAGCACGGATCTGATTCGGGTAATGACGGTGAATTAGAAAACGCATCAGGAGGTGATCGAAAATACCACACACCAGTAACCCACAAAAATAACCCACAAAGCCCATTGCCATGTGCAGATACAGAAATACACGGGTATGGGCAAACAGCGGAACCCTATTGCGCGAAGTAGGGCTACCACATTAAATCATCGGGCACCAGGAAGTCAGCGTAAGGATCATCCTCATCGGTTTCACTTTCGCTTTCTGATTTTTCATTAAGCTGGATCACGAATCCTTCGTCACGCTGGTTGATTTTTCGCGCGACCCCAGCTGGGACAAGTTGGTAGCTTTCCTGACTGCCAGGTAACATCGCGATAGCAAGATTACCAAAACCCAATTGGTCTCTTAATTGTGCTGTTACATAAATGTGTTTGACCTTTTTCCCATGAATAAAACCATAGGAAATATCACTCCCGGAGCGATCAACCTTATTCATCTCAATTAGTTGCCTAATTTGGGATTCCGTGGCTCTGACCTGGGCTTCCTTTTGTTTTTGTCTATTTAGCTCCCGATCACGTTCCATTCTTTTCGTTTTTTCCTGCTCAACCGCGACACGAATTTCATCGACCGGTTTTTCCTTGCTCTTACGCTCGGATTTCGTTTGTTTCTGTTTGTCCTTTTTTACCTTTTTGGCTTTGTCCTTGTTGACGAGGCCCGCCTTGAGCATTTGTTCCTGCAATGAAACCATATCGTGTTTTACATTATCAATTGTTGACCGAAATATAGAGTGTGTTGCAGGTGGTTTCAATCTCTCTTCATTTGGAGCAGGTACTCTCTTGGATTCCATCTCTTTTTTGGAACGGAGCGCTTCTTTTTTCCGTTTTGATCTTTAGATTACGTAAAGTTTTGTATCTAATTCGGAAAACGATGTTGTTTTCCCTGCTATTTTTCCCTTTTTGGAAACCGCTCATCATGTCTTGCTAATACTGGTTAGTATTACTCCCTAATCACACTTTCCTGACCTGCTCCTGCTGTTATTCTCTAAACGGTAGTAATTGCATTCCTGCGCGTACTCGATTTCGCGACGCCTAACTGTGACCCGGTTTTTACGGCCTCTGCCAAAGGAATCCTCCGCTTCTGATCTTTTCCTATTGTCCAAAATAGTCATCCGAATAATCAAATGGGGCATCAGAATATTGCATCCCATGGGTAAACTTTATATGCTCGTTCTACCGCACCAGGAAGCAATGGAACATAAATAAAAATGGCTTTTTCGATAGGGTTGAATCGAAGAACATTCTCGATTCGGGCTATATTTTTCGAATGATACTTTCTTTTTTTTCTTCATCCGTTAACCAACAAAAGAATCAAAAACCCTTTTTTCCGGCTGAAAATAGACAGGCTCAAAGAAAACAGGTCACCGTGCTGTTTTGCGACGTTGTGGACTATACGCAAAGGTCTTCGTCCATGGACCCAGAAGATCTGGCGGAAGAGATTAGAGGATTTCAAACACGGTGCGAAACCATTGACAAACAACATGGAGGACACATTACCAGCTTTCTGGGAGATGGTCTCATGATGGTCTTTGGTTATCCAGCACCTGATGAATTTGGTGCGGAAAACGCGATTCGCTCTGGTGCAAGAATTCTCGATAGTGTTTTCGAAAACCATCCCAACGACAAACAAAAAGACCATTCCCCGATTTCCGTTCGAATTGGTATCGCCACAAGCCTGGTATTAATCGGTGAACGAGCTGGGCTTCATCAAGAAAGGGACGAGCTTATTTTCGGTGAAGCGCCCAATCTGGCAAACCGCCTCCAACAAACCGCGAAACCCAATAGCATATTATTGTCTGCTGGTACCCGGCTTTTAACCCACGATACATTCAACCTACAGGATATCGGAGAGCATAAACTTAAGGGTTTTCCCCAACCAGTGCCCATCTGGTCTTTCATCGGGGAAAAGAGTCTGGAACAAAAAAAAGACCAACTCAAACGAAACCGGATTGATAGCGTTGGTCGGGAAAAGGAGTTGTCGGTTCTACTAAATACCCTCGAATCGGCCTGCGCTGGAAAACCCCAAATATTGTTTTTATCTGGAGACGCAGGAACAGGTAAAACCAGGCTACTGGACGACTATGAACAGATGTTGGAAAAACGAGGTGAGCGCATACTGAAAATAGACATTAGATATCCATCACCGCATCGCCGAATTTCCCTCGCTCCTGTCGTCGATACCCTGGAATCATTATTTGGGATTCAATTAACCTCCGGCGTAAGAACGAAATGTCGAATCGTAAGTAACGCCATGGGTTTGCTGGGATTTCACCATGATGATGACATCAATCTAGTCTGCCAGCTTATGGCCTGGTACTCCATGGGAAACTCCTCGGAGGAATCTCCATTGCAAGGAAAATCGACGGATGGCGGCCTTTCTCTAATAACCAGAATATTATGTCGACTTTCTTTGGAGCTACCATTATTTGTTCGGGTTGATGATTTCCAACCAACGGATACCTTCATACTTCACTGCATTAATCTGCTGCATAACCTGGAAAGTCGTCATCGGATTTTTATTGTTCTGGTTTCCAGATTCAAATCCTACACCGACTCTCTGTTACATCAACTGCCCGAGTTAACGCTGGAGAATCTAGGTCCATCAGATGCCGATATCTTTATGGATGCAATATTTCGCCGCTACCCTTTGCCGGAAACCATAAAACACTACATCATGCAAAAGAGCGCAGGGAATCCCGGGTTCATGATCGCAATGAGTCGATCATTGTTCGAGCCCCCGCCAAGTACGGTTCACTACTTTCGCGAAGAGGATGAAGTACCCTCAACCCTTAGGTATTCGCTTGACGCACAGATCAACTTATCACCCAATGCGAACTCTCTTTTAGAGCTCGTTGCGGTTTTCGGCCTTTGTTGCTACCAATCTGATCTTAAGACCATTGCAGATGAAAATAATATCGAGTTTCAATCCGGAATGGATCAACTACTCAATCGTCGACTCCTTATCATGCTGGAAGAAGACGGCGACAAGAAATACGTTTTTCGCCAACCGCTGGTTCGACTGACCTGTTATCAAACTTTATTACGCAAACGCCGTAGACACTATCACCAGCAAATCGCTCAGCTTTTTCTGAGTCGACGCCCAGATATTGTCACCACCCATCCATCATGGCTCGCCCACCAACTCGAACATCTTAATCTCAATAGTGTCGCTATCGATTTGTGGCTAAGGAGCAGCAACCTCTGGATTTTACAAAATTCGCTCAGTGAGGCGCTTGATGCAACGTTTAGGGCAATGGTGCTTTATCAAAGACTCAATACTAACCAGGACAAAACGCTGTTTCGGTTAAAGTTAGTCAACGCCATTCATCTCATCATCGCCCGTCGCTCAAACCAGACACCGGACACTATTACGCAAAGATGTCATGAACTCCTGTCAATCCTGGACAGCAAAAAACATCCTCGGTGGTCCACCGATGACATTTTCCAGGTACTCCTGGGACAGGATGAGCCGCCGGCTTATTTGATGACGTCCGAGTAGCCTTATGTAGCCTTGTGCAATGACATTGTTTTATACGCTATTTTGTATGCTTCTCTAATCATGGAAAAGCAAGGACATGGAAAAGCGTGAGCATGGGAAAACAGGCGGAAATGAGTTATCGGGTTTCTCAGCCCTCATGCTCCCACTTTTCCATAAACGCTAACACAAGACCACTTATCACAATGATAAAACACCCGGCCAACATTACCCAGGAAGGATATTCGTTGAATAACGCCCAACCAAAAAACAACGCCCAGAGGATAACCACGTATTCAATGGGAGCGATAGTATAGACCGCTGCGAATTTATAGGCATGGACAATGCAGTATTGGGCAAGAAAAGTATTTATCCCGACCCCAACCATAATGATTAAAGACGTTATCGTCGGGGTTTTCCAGAACACCATCATGCTCAACCCGGTTAGAAAAAAGAAGGTCGCCACCCCATAGAAAACCATAATATTGGTGTCTTCGGTGGCAGACATTTTTCTATTCTGAATCGCCAGCATGGCAAACATGAATGCACCCAATATCGCCGCAATGACTCCTAACCAATCGGTCTCGTTAAAATCTGGCCGTATCACAATGAGAACACCGAGAAACCCAACGACTAGGAGGCACTTGCGTTTCATATCGGCAGGTTCACCTAACAATGGCCCAGACAATGCAGTGAGAAAAAGTGGAGCGGACAACGCTATCGCTGTCGCGGTTGCCAGAGGAAGACGGGTGATCGCAAAATAGTAGGAAATAAATGCCGCCAGATTATAGAAAACCCTTATTCCGTGATCCATTTTTCGATTGGTCCGAAATCCGTTTCTACCCTGTTTGAAATAGATAAAAAGAAACAACGGCACGACAACCGTCGCGCTACGTAAAAATAGAATATGTAGCAGAGAATGATCTTCAGCCAGCAGCTTCACCAGGGCGTCCTGAACGGAAAACAACGACATGGCGCTCAGTGCTAATGTGGCACCCAGAAGTGGTTTATTGGCTCTACCGTGTATAAGTTTGATAGTCAAAGTAGATGTAGATTACGAACCCCACTAGAAGTGGGTCTGGCAATATAAAAGGGTCTATTGGATAAGGAATCAGGGTTGGAACAACCAGTCCTCGGGACTCGATAACTCCGGACGAAAATAGCATACCATGCGATAGGGATCATTCTGGCCTTTTTCTTTCCATGGAGCAATGCCGTGAAGCGTTAGACGATGCAATAAGTAAGTCTCTCCAGGGCGTCCCATAATCACAACTCGTTTACATTGTTCAAAAATGGTTTTTCGGGTTTCATTGTAGAGTTCGGTCACGTCCTGGTTTCCCCACTCATTGGGCGGGAACTCTTTATAAAATGCACCAAACTTCTCTCGCACGATGTGATGGGAGCCTTCCCACATCACCAACGGAGAAGACGCTTCACTGTGTTCCATCATGGGAATTCCCAAAACAAAGCTGTGGTGTTCCCGTAAATGACGGCGCCTGGTGGGTCCCTCTGGTAACAGCCCATCGACGTGCGCAGCATCCCGCCTTAATCGATAGTTATAGGCTGAATCTGCTTCATCAGCCGATCGCTGAGGATATCCTGGATAGCAAACGGATATCTGTGCGCGATCCCATACGATGTCGTCGAAACCAAATGTTTCGCTAATAAATCGGATCGCTTCACTGCTGAAAGGTGGTCCTTGCTTCAACCGTCCAGTTTCATCATTGTTCAGGGCATTCACACCCACATACCAGGTTCCATTGCATCGTATCCAATCGCTGCTCTTCTCCTCGGCGAGCTCCTCCCTGGCCACCGGCTCCGCGTGTTGTACCCAGCGGTGCAAGAACGGATCATAGTCAAATGCACACCAGCCAAGATCTGCATATTGCCTTCTTTTCAGCTCGCCCAGGTTTTGCAAGTCTTCTGATCGTGTTTTCATGTTCAGGTAATTCTGATTTTTGAACAGGATTTGAAAATATCCATATTATCACTTACGCCGGGGAAACATACTGGGTTGGCACGCTGTTTTGAACCCTATCCGAGTCGGTTGATTTCAGGTATTTTGTTGATACACTGACGTCGTGTCTTTGACCAGGATTTTAGACTTTTTTGGGGAACATCTAAATATGTTGGAACTCATAGTCTTCATAGTCAATGCCTTGAAAAGATAATTCCAAAGGGAACTCGTTAATCACCTGATAGGCATGGGAAATAACGGTACAAAAACGTCGAGGAAAATATGAAACGCCTGCTAATCCTTATTCTGATTATTGGTTTATCTCCGCTGATTTTACCTCCATTAGCAAAAGGGGCTTTACCTTTTTCTTTGGATGGAGAAAGACTACCCAGTCTCGCCCCCATGCTAGTGGATGTACAACCTGCGGTTGTTAATATTTCTACCACGAACCATATTCGGGAAAACGATAGCCCATTAATGCAGGATCCGTTTTTCCGTCGGTTTTTTAATATTCCCCGACAGCAAAGACCACAAAGCAGTTTAGGTTCTGGTGTGGTTGTTGATGCACAAAAAGGCTATGTAGTAACCAATTATCACGTGATCGACAAAGCTGATGAAATCACCGTAACAACCAAAGATGGTCGCTCTTTGGATGCCACGTTGGTGGGTTCTGATAAAGACAGTGACATTGCAGTTATCCAGGTAAAAAGTGAGAACCTGACTGAAATCAAAATGGGCAACTCGAGTTCTTTGAGGGTAGGGGACTTCGTGGTGGCCATTGGTAGTCCGTTTGGCTTGAGTCAAACAGTCACCTCTGGCATCGTCAGTGCTCTCGGACGTAGCGGTTTGGGTATTGAGGGTTATGAGGATTTTATCCAAACAGATGCATCCATTAACCCTGGTAATTCCGGCGGTGCGTTGGTGGACCTGCGTGGAGAGCTCATTGGAATTAATACTGCAATCCTTTCCCGGGGCGGAGGTAGCGTCGGCATCGGTTTATCAATCCCCATCGACATGGTAAAAGCCCTGATGGAACAACTGATTGAACATGGTGAAGTCAAGCGAGGACTACTTGGCGTGGCAATGCAGGATTTGACTCCTTCTCTAGCTGACGCCTTTGGAATTAGTGGCGAAAAGGGAGCTGTTGTTTCTCAGGTTATCCCTGGATCTACTGCTGAAGAGCTAAGGAATAAAGGAAGGAGATGTCATTGTTCGTTTTAATAACTTGAAAGTGGAGAGCGGTTCCGACTTACGCAATGCCGTAGGGCTCCTACGAGCGGACTCTCAGGCCATCGTCGAGTTTTATCGAGAAGGTAAACTCCGAAAAGTTTCAGTAAAAATTAAGCCTATTGAAGAATTCTCAAGGTCCAATGGTGATGTCGTTAAGCGATTGCATGGCGCTCGCTTTCGAGCTATAGCCCCCTCAGCAGACCATCCCGGTGGAATTCTTGTGGGGCAAATTGCTCCCAATAGTGAGGCCTCTGCCTCCGGCCTGAAAGAAGGAGACATTATCATCGGCATCAATCGAAAAAAGGTATTTGATCTGAAAACAATGAAAAGCATCATCGCACAATCGAATGGAGTGCTACTGGTCCAGCTTTTGCGTGATAATCGGGCACTGTATCTGGTTATCCAATGATTGATTCAATTGATAATTTTTTGCCAGATCCTGTTACCTCAAACAGACTCTGTACCCCTTAACATTTTGGCGACCGTATTTCTATGACAGATTTCCTGATAGCACCGTCCATTCTTTCCGCCGATTTTGCCCGACTGGGGGAAGAGGTTGATCGTGTTTTAGCCTCTGGTGCTGACATCGTTCATTTCGACGTGATGGATAATCACTATGTTCCCAATTTGACCATTGGACCCATGGTATGCGAAGCCCTTCGAAAATATGGAGTGACCGCCCCCATCGATGTTCACCTTATGGTTAAGCCAGTGGATAGTCTTATTCCGGACTTTGCCAATGCGGGGGCGACTTACATTACCTTCCACCCCGAAGCATCCGAGCATATCGATCGATCCTTGCAACTGATACAGCAAAGTGGTTGTAAGCCTGGTTTGGTTTTCAATCCGGCAACTTCACTCGATGTACTCGAGTATGTGATCGACAAGGTTGAAATGGTTTTGCTCATGTCTGTTAATCCGGGTTTCGGTGGGCAGAGCTTCATTCCATCTACACTGGGGAAACTGAAAAAGGCGAAGCAGCTTATTGCCCAAAGCGGGCGAAATATCAGGCTTGAAGTGGATGGGGGGGTTAAGGTGAGCAACATCGCGGAAATTGCCCGCTCGGGTGCCGATACTTTTGTTGCCGGTAGTGCCATTTTTAATGCCAAAAAGGATTCAGACCCCAATGGATATGACACGGTGATCGCAAAAATACGCGAGCAACTCTCTCTGGTTGATACGCCGATTTCTCTCAACTAATGGAATTGTTTCCTATCCGGCCTATCCGGGGATTACTGTTTGATCTCGATGGAACTCTGGTTGATTCCATCCCTGACATAGCCCGCTCCGCGAATGCAATGCTGGATACCCTGGGGTTACCAACCGTGGATATCACCACACTGGTAACCTGGGTAGGTAATGGCGCAGGAACCCTAGTTAAAAGGGCATTAACCGGTGAAATAGACGAACAACCCGCTGAGGAATTATTTCGTGAAGCGTTGCCGATTTTCTTTGATCACTATGCCAATAACGTGTTTGTTCGTAGCAGGATTTATCCCGAAGTAATAAATACCCTGGAACAACTTCAGAAGCAGAATTATCCAATGGCTTGTGTAACCAACAAACCCGGAAGGCATACTCAGGCTTTGTTGCAACAATCCGGACTAAATGTCTTTTTCGACTGTGTGGTGGCTTCGGACACCACGACTCAGGTAAAGCCTCATCCGTTACCATTGCTCCATGCCTGTCACCAGATGAACCTCCCGCCAGAAGACTGCGTAATGGTGGGTGACTCAATCAATGACATCAAAGCGGCTAAGGCAGCATTGATGCCGGTAGTGTGTTTGACCTATGGCTATAACCAGGGCATTGACCTCACACAGCATGACCCAGACCTTATACTGAATCGTTTTTCACATCTTTTAAATTTTGTTTGTAAATCTGCCTGACCATCAAGTACACTACCTTTGTTTCGACTGACCTCACTTTTTTTAAGCTAGCTGATGATTCTTCCCATCACTGAAAATTTGGAAACCTGGTCAACGCTAAACCGGCGTTGGCGACATTGGCGTAACTAAATACCCCTTTGTTTTACCGTTTTCTATATTTTTAAGTGATGACAAGCTATGCTAAATCAAAAACAATTCAAGCAGTTCGCCGATTCCGGTTATAACCGTATTCCTCTGATCCAGGAAGTTCTTGCTGATCTGGAAACCCCTTTAAGCACATATTTGAAACTGGCAGACAAGCCTTATACCTATCTGCTCGAGTCTGTTCAGGGCGGTGAAAAATGGGGCAGATATTCAATCATTGGTCTACACTGCGATACCCGCCTTCAAATTAGAAAGCATCAAGTCACAATTCTTAAAAATGACGCCATTGTCAGCCAGGAGATAGTCGATGACCCTCTGGAGAAGATTCGGGAGTTTCAGCAAAATTTTTCGGTCCCGGATATTCCGGAACTGCCTCGCTTTAGCGGAGGTCTGGTCGGCTTTTTTGGTTATGACACCGTCAGTTACATCGAGCCTCACCTGGGTGATAACCCACGGCCGGATCCCATTGACGCGCCAGATATTTTATTAATGGTCTCTCAGGAAATTGTGGTATTCGATAATCTATCTGGTCGTCTTTTTGTTGTCGTGCATGTGGATCCTGCGCAACCCGATGCCTGGGAGTCGGGTAAACAAAAACTCGAAGCGATTAAAGACCAGCTTCAAACTGGTTTACCGCCCCCAAGCCCCGGGGTTCTATCCCCAGGTCATAGAGGAAGCGTCTTTCACTCTTCCTTTCCCCAGAACGACTTTGAATCCGCAGTGGAAAAGTGTCGGAAGTACATCTTTAACGGTGATGCTTTTCAAATTGTTTTATCGCAACGACTCTCTTTACCTTTTCATGCACGACCATTGGATTTGTACCGGGCCCTTCGTACCCTAAACCCCTCTCCTTATATGTACTATCTGAATTTGGGAGATTTTCACATTGCTGGGGCTTCTCCAGAAATTCTGGTTCGCCTCGAAGACGGAGAGGTTACTCTTAGACCCATTGCAGGCACCCGTCGACGGGGCCTAAATGCCGAACAGGATACTGAACTGGCGAATGAATTGTTGTCTGATCCTAAAGAGTTAGCAGAACACCTCATGTTAATTGATCTTGGTAGAAACGATGTGGGGAGAGTGAGCGAAATCGGGACGGTAGAAGTCACCGATAATATGGCCATCGAAAAATACTCCCACGTTATGCACATCGTTTCCAATGTACAGGGGAAAATTAAACCAGGACTAGATGCCATTGACGTCCTAAAAGCCACTTTTCCAGCAGGCACACTTTCTGGCGCACCCAAGGTTCGTGCCATGGAAATTTTCGAAGATATGGAACCGGATAAAAGGGGAATTTACTCCGGGGCCATTGGCTATATCGGTTGGAATGGAAATATGGACACTGCAATCGCAATTCGAACGGCACTCATAAAAAATGATACCGTCCACATTCAGGCTGGAGCGGGCATCGTTGCGGATTCAGTACCTCGCAAGGAATGGGAAGAAACCATGAATAAGGGTAGGGCTGTTTTTAAAGCCGTTGAAATGGCGCACAACGGATTGCAGCGACCACAGGAGGAGGAATAGAAATGCTGTTGATGATCGATAACTACGATTCCTTTACCTACAACCTGGTACAATATTTTGGCGAGCTCGGTCAGGATGTTGAAGTGTTCAGAAACGACCAGATTACATTACCGGAAATCCGCACACTGTCCCCTGATTATATCGTCATATCACCAGGACCCTGTTCTCCCAACGAAGCCGGGGTCTCCGTCAGTGTCATTTCGGAATTCGCCGGTAAAATTCCCATTTTCGGTGTCTGCCTTGGCCACCAGAGTATTGGTCAGGCGTTTGGTGGCAATGTCATTCACGCCAGGCAATTGATGCACGGCAAAACGTCGAAGATTAACCATACGGGAGAGGGTGTCTTTCGGGAGTTGGAGGATGCATTCGAAGCGACCCGCTACCATTCTCTGGTGGTAGAGAGAAGTAGCATGCCCGATTGTTTTGACATCACAGCGTGGACCGACGACGGTGAAGTCATGGGAATTCGCCACAAAGAACTCGGTATTGAGGGTGTGCAGTTTCATCCTGAGTCCATCAAGACCCCAAACGGCCACCAGATACTCAATAATTTCCTGTTACAGAATAAGCCTTATGAATGACATTCTTACCACCATTTTGCAAAAAAAAGTGGAAGAGGTTCAACATCGATCAACGAAGCGTTCTTTGGCGGATCTCAAAAAGGACATCGATGCCTGCCCCCCGACACGGGGATTTGTCGCAGCCATTGAACAACATATCAATCAAGGCAGAGCCGCTGTTATTGCTGAAATCAAAAAAGCATCGCCGAGCAAAGGGGTAATACGTGAAGTTTTTCAGCCCGATGAAATCGCTCGGAGTTATGCCCAACACGGCGCCAGCTGCCTGTCCGTGTTAACCGACGAATCTTTTTTCCAGGGACACGATGACTTCTTAGCCACGGCCAGAAACGCGGCTCAATTGCCCACATTAAGAAAGGACTTCATGATCGATCCGTATCAAATTCATGAATCCCGGGCCATTGGCGCAGATGCGATCTTGCTCATTGTTTCCGCCCTTGGGGATCAACAACTGTCCGATCTCGCTGAATTATCAACTTCTCTTGGGCTGGATGTACTGGTAGAAGTACATGATTATGACGAGTTGATTCGGGCGTTGAAACTACCATGTCGCCTGATTGGCATTAACAATCGAAATCTGCGAACATTTGAAACTAACCTTGATACCACTCTTGACTTGTTATCCACCATCCCGGAAGACAGAATTGTGGTCACAGAAAGTGGTATCCATACCGCTGAAGATGTGGTGCTCATGCGGAAAAACCAGGTGAATACTTTCCTGGTTGGAGAAGCCTTCATGCGTGCTGATCAGCCAGGAGAAAAACTCGAACAGCTGTTTTCACTATACGCTGCTTAATCATTGCTCAATGGTTCATAAATCTGGTCTATGAAGAATCTGATTTCCACCTGGCTTCTATTGGAAACAGACCGGGCTGCACCCAGGGAGAGAAATAGGAGTAAAAAATGAAAGTCAAATTAGAACAAGTTAACAACCTGAATTTTTTGGCGACAACCCAAAGCGGACATCAGGTCATGATGGATGGCGGCGAAACCGACGGTGGTCTGGATCAGGGGGCGAGACCGATGGAAGTGGTGCTCAGTGGGCTTGGTGGTTGTAGCGCCATCGACGTGATGCTAATTCTGAAGAAATCACGACAAGCTGTGTCCCATTGCGAGATTGAAATTGATGCCGTCCGCGCTGATTCCATTCCGAGGATTTTTACCAAAATTCATATTCATTACATCGTTACTGGCGTAGGTCTTGATTCCAAAAAAGTGGGGCGAGCGGTGGATCTTTCGATGGAAAAATATTGCTCGGTTACCCGTATGCTTGAACAGACTGCTGAGATTACCGCTGATTTCGAAATTGCTAACGAATAGATTGGTTGTTAAGGGATAAAACTGATATAAATAACGAATGGAAACGATTACCCACTGGTTCAAGAAACAACTCTCCAATCCCCAGGTTGTCTTCCTGGCGATGGTTTTACTGGCGGCTCTGCTGGTCATCGTCTACACCGGTAACATGCTAGCTCCGGTAATTTCCGGTGTTGTTATCGCCTACCTGCTAGAAGGAATTGTAAAGAAACTTATCCTGATAAAAATACCCCGTCTGGTCGCTATCTCTTTAGTATTACTTGTTTTTATTCTGTGCCTACTTGGTTTTATTTTTGGCCTCCTACCCATTCTCTACAATCAGCTTACAGATGTAGCACAACAAATCCCCAGTATGTTCTCCAAGGGGCAGGCAGTGTTAGTAGAGCTGCCCCAGCGCTATCCCGAGTTATTTTCTTTGGAACAGGTTGACGAGATTCTAAATGCGGTTCGCACCCAAATGACTGACGTGGGTCAACGTATATTGTCGAGCTCTCTTTCCGGTGCAGCCAGTCTGATTACGATCTTAATTTACCTCGTACTTCTTCCTATTCTGATCTTTTTTTTCCTGAAAGATAAAAAGATGATAATTAATTGGTTGAAGGCCTTTTTCCCCAACCACAATGAATTGGCTATCCAGGTTTGGGGCGATGTTGATCTACAAATTGCCAATTACATTCGAGGTAAGTTTTGGGAAATCCTGATTGTCTGGCTTTGCACTTTTGTCGCCTTTTCCTTTTTGGGGTTGCAATATTCGATGTTGCTATCGGTACTTGTGGGGCTGTCCGTTTTAATTCCCTATGTGGGCGCCGCCATTGTAACCATACCTGTATTGCTAATTGCCTGGTTTCAGTGGGGGTGGTCCGAGGATTTCATTACACTAAGCGTGACTTATCTGATCATTCAGGCTCTCGACGGTAATTTGCTGGTACCGCTGCTTTTTTCTGAAGTGGTCAACATTCATCCAGTTGCAATTATTGTTGCCGTGCTCTTTTTCGGAGGACTATGGGGTATCTGGGGCGTCTTTTTTGCAATTCCTTTAGCAACTCTGGTTCAAGCCGTGATTGTCGCCTGGCCGGCAGCCAATAGTCACATGGAAGACTAGTCTTCCCATCTGACTGGTTCATTGAGAAGAGTTTATACCGCTTCTTCACTTGTCGAGGGAACTCTGCTGGTGAACATACTCATTGAAGCGGGCATCCCCGCAGTACTTTTCCATGGGAATGCCATGGGCGGTCTCGGGGAACTACCGGTAATATATCCAGAAATCTGGATAAAACGGGATTTGGATGAAGAAAAAAGTCTGCTTGTGATTCGCAGATTCGAAACTGCCTCTATATCTATAACGAAAAGGGACGATTTGCTTTGTGGCTCATGCGGAGAGGAAAACCCTGCTTCCTTTGAGCTTTGCTGGAATTGCTCCTGTGCTCTTTCGTTGAAATAGGGTTAACCGATCTTGAGTAGATTAAACCGCCGTCCTCCTAAACGGAAGAAACCCCTAGCGCCTCATAAAAAAGAAACCCTATCCTGGGTAGCGGTCAAATTTCTTGGGCTTGCTATTCTCTCTTCCCTAATTGCCTGCGTAATTATTGGTGCATACCTGGACAGGGAAATTCGATTGCGTCTAGCCAATCAGCCCCATGCTCTTCCAGCACACATTTATGCCAAACCGTTGGAAATCGAAGCGGGTCGCAAGTTTTCTCTTCCGTTGGTCGTGGATGAATTAAAAAAACGGGGATACCAATTCCGACAGAAGATTACGGAACACGGTAATTTTGTCCAGTCTACCCAGCAGCTTGACATTAGTCTCAACGCCATTACATCCATTGGTCAACCACCAACCATGGTGCGACTATTTTTTTCGGACGGTGGGATTCAAAAAATCATCGATCACCGATCCGGAAAAATACTTGATCAGGTCTTTTTGGAACCCCTGCACATTGGCAGCCTGCATTTGGGATCCTATGAGGATAGAGTTGCTACTAAACTCCACCAGGTACCGGAATCCTTGATCCGCACACTCCTTTTAATGGAAGACCGAAACTTTCAATATCATATTGGTGTTGATCCCAAAAGTATCATACGGGCGCTACTTTCTAACCTTAGGCAGGGACGATCTGTACAGGGAGGCAGTACTCTTACGCAACAACTGGTCAAGAATCTTTTTTTAACACCGGAGCGAACCCTTGTACGCAAGATAGTTGAAGCGTTTATGGCCATTGTTCTTGAGATGAGATTTTCCAAGTCGGAGATACTCGAGACCTATCTTAATGAAGTATTCCTTGGTCAATCTGGAAACCGGGCAGTACATGGTTTCGGGCTTGCCAGTAAATACTACTTTGGGCGCCCTGTTGAGCAGCTCGCTCTTCATGAGATGGCATTGTTAGTCGGCATGATTCCCGCGCCATCCTATTTTAACCCTCGAAGGAATCCGGATCGAGCCAAAGCCCGTCGCAATCTGGTGCTATCAAAGCTGGTCGAGCAAGGCGTGATCACTCCGACCCGGTTTTCGGAACTTGCCGATAAGCCTTTGAAAATTATCGAAGCCCGGGCTGATGCAACGAACCGTTATCCCAGTTATACCGACTATTTGCATCGCCATGTTCGGCAGTATTATTCTGAAAATATCATACGTACTGGCGGTTTGAAGTTATACACTGCTTTCGATCCCCATATTCAGGATATCGCGCAGGCGGCTCTGGGCTCGTCTTTGTCGGAGCTCGAGAAAAAACACAACATCGAACCTCATACTCTCCAGGGAGCAATTGTTGTCATTAGTCAGAAAACAGGAGAAATTCTTTCTCTGGTGGGTGATCGAAAACCGGGCTTTTCTGGTTTCAATCGTGCCATTGACGCTCAACGACCTATCGGCTCGCTAATTAAACCCGTCGTGTATCTGACAGCACTTGAAAAACCCTTTCATTACTCCCTGAGCACGCTCATTTCTGATACACCTTTGAGCATCGAACAAAAAGGAAAGGATGACTGGAGTCCTCAGAACTATGACCAAAAGCATCGGGGACAGGTTTCTTTGCATAAGGCGCTATCACAGTCACTTAATATACCGACCGTTCGTCTGGGTTTGAAAGTGGGCATTGATGCCGTTATTGAAACCGCTCATCGACTTGGAGTTGATCGCGAAATCGCTTCCTTTCCATCTACATTGTTGGGTGCTAATCCACATTCTCCTTTGGAAATTGCGCAGCTCTATCAACCCATTGCAAACCAGGGGGTTCGTGTTCCCATCCGGCCTATTCGTTCTGTGCACAATCATCGCGATGCGGTAATCGCGAAATTCCCCTTGTCCTCAAAACGAGTCGTGGAACCCGATAGCGCCTTTTTAATCGATTACGCCCTGCAAAAAGTGGTAACCAACGGCACCGCCAGAAAACTGTTAAGCCTTTTTCCCGGCAATTATCAACTAGCTGGAAAAACAGGAACCACGGATGATTTCAGGGATAGCTGGTTCGCCGGATACAGTGGAGAATATCTGGCAGTGGTGTGGGTCGGAAGAGATGACAACAAGCCCACCAGGCTGAGTGGTGCAACCGGTGCCTTGCCAATTTGGGCCAACCTTATGTCGAATTTAAAGCTATCCTCTGACAAACCACAACCACCAGGGGAAATTGTTTTCGTGGACGTGGATCCGGTTAGCGGACTTTTAGCGAATTACCGATGCGAGGATAAGGTGAATCTACCCTATAGCCGGAAAGCACAACCAGTGGGGTTCGCCCCATGCGCCGGATTTGGTAACCAATTCAAACAATGGTTTAAACGAATTACCAAATCCGGGTCCAACCTGTTACCGTCAAGCGAACCCGTGAATAAAAGCAATAAGAATCTCCCCAAGCCAATGGAACAGAAAAATCAGTAGCCTTTAATTCTCGTACGGTATTTTCGTTCCTTTAACACAACAGTTAGAAACGCTATTATTTGTTCCTGGTACCATTTTTCGACGAAAGACTGGACCACTATTGTTGATCCATGGCTTGTCTTCTCTGGTAAATTGCATTTATCATCCATATCTCGCCCAATAGTTACTTGGTCCACTTTTACGAATACAGCGCTGAGCTTTTGTTTTGACCACCATTTATCACAATCCACGTTGCTCCAAATCCCGAGCAACATTGGCTCTTATCAGGGAAAAGGGTATTGAACCCAAAGTTGTGTTATATCTTGAAGACCCTCCTGATATTGACACCCTCCGATCCATTACTGAAAAACTCGGCTGCTCCGCTATCGATATCACTAGAACCGGAGATCAGCAGTATAGGGATCTCAACATTGCGGAAAGAACCATTACCGAAGATTCTACGATTGGACTCCTTGCTGATTTTCCTGCACTGTTGGAAAGACCCATCGTTCTCCATAACAACAAAGCGGTAGTGGGACGACCACCGGAAAACGTGCTAACCATACTATAGGGGGAGGTAACAATATGAAAACAGTAAACTTTATTAATATGGCTGATGGAACAGCAGAAGAATATGCTTTACTACATACTCAGGAAAGCGAGTACATGGAGGGTTTGCCCGACAGACTATTGAAATCGCTGAAAGACCTTGGAACTTCTTTTTCTGGTTATAAGGTTAGCCGCCTTGAGCATTCATTACAATCGGCCACCAGAGCTTTTGAAGCTGGGGAATCTGAGGAGATGGTTGTTGCTGCCTTGCTCCACGATATTGGAGACGTTCTGGCTCCCGCGTCACACAGTGAGATGGCCGCTTCCATTTTACGTCCCTATGTTTCAGAGAAAACCTATTGGATCATCCGTCACCATGGCTTGTTCCAGATGTATTACTACGCCCACCATTTTGGTAATGACCGAAATGCAAGAGACATTCACAAGAACCATCAGTGGTATCAGGATACTATTGATTTTTGCGAAAAATACGACCAAAACTGCTTCGATCCTGATTTTGAATCAAAACCACTGGAGTTTTTCAGGCCAATGGTACAAAGGGTGTTCAAAGATCCCAAATTCACCACAATCTGAGTTACTACTCTAAATCATCATAAATCATCAACGTGGCTCTGAATCTTCTGGGCCACGATTACCCACCAACTTACCATTCAGGTTATTAACGATAGAAGAAGTTATAAAAAGTGTTTATTTATCAATAGGTTAGATTCTATACATCCAGATTGGAAACCGAAAATGCATTCTTTTCGATAAATTCTCTCCTTGGTTCTACCTGATCTCCCATCAATGTGGTAAAGGTTTCATCAGACCCAATAGCATCTTCGATGGTTACTTTTAATAGTCGCCTTACCTTCGGATCCATGGTTGTTTCCCAGAGCTGCTCGGGATTCATCTCCCCTAACCCTTTATATCTTTGAATAGAAAAGCCTTTTTTCGATTTTGACATTATCCAGCGGACAATGTCTTCAAACTGGGTGAATACTTCTGCACTTTCCCCCCATGTTACCGTCATATTTTTGCCTTCCATATTTTCCAAACGGACAACATAAGCAATCAAGGACCGGTATTCTGTGCTCTTGAAAAATGACTCAGTGAGATTGTAAGAAGTTACCAACCCATATTGGTGCCGATCCACAATAAGACCAGGATCTTCGCTATCAGGCCTTACGGAGTAACTGATTACGCCAGAACGATCATTATTCAGGGTTGTTTGTAGAGCCTGTGAGATGCGTTGCCCAGACGCTTCAGACTGGAGATCTTCTGACAGAATCAGTTCTGTCTTTAGCAAGGCTTTCAGTATTTCATGGTCATATCTTCGAGATAATCTACCTATCGTACTTTCAACCATGTTGTGTTCCATGATCAAAGACTTGAGTTCCAAACCAGAGACTTCAGAACCACCTTCAACGACTATTTTAGATTTTTCAATGGCGATGTCCAGCAAATACTGGGCCATCTCATAATCATCTTTCAAATATGTCTCTCTTTTTTTCATAGACAGCTTATACAGTGGCGGCTGGGCAATATAAACATAGCCTCGTTCCAATAACTCACTCATTTGCCGAAAAAAGAACGTAAGTAGCAATGTTCTTATATGTGATCCATCAACATCAGCATCAGTCATAATAATAATTCGGTGATATCGTAGCTTACTGATATCAAAATCATCCTTGCCTATGCCTGTTCCAAGAGCAGTAATCAACGTGGTGACTTCATCCGAGGTCAACATCTTGTCAAATCTGGCCTTCTCCACATTCAGTATTTTTCCTTTTAGAGGAAGAATTGCCTGAAATTTTCGGTCTCTCGCCTGCTTCGCACTTCCACCTGCAGAATCACCCTCCACAAGGTAGATTTCACATAAGGCAGGGTCTTTTTCCTGACAGTCTGCCAATTTTCCGGGTAATCCACCTAAATCCAACGCACTCTTCCGCCGAGTCATTTCTCTGGCTTTTCTAGCAGCCTCCCTGGCTCTTGCTGAATCCACAATGCGGTTGGCAATCTGTTTCGCTTCAGACGGATTCTCCAATAGAAAACTGCTCAGCTTTTCATTGACCTGGGATTCTACTGAGCCCTTTACCTCGGACGAGACCAATTTTTCCTTGGTTTGAGATGAAAATTTCGGATCTGCAACCTTGATCGATAGAACAGCTACCAGCCCTTCCCGACAGTCATCTCCTGAAAGGTTGACTTTCTCTTTCTTCGCCAACCCGATTTCATTGATGTAATTTGTCAGTGTTCTCGTCATTGCCCCTCTAAAACCAGCGAGATGAGTACCACCGTCGTTTTGCGGGATATTGTTTGTATAACAGAAAGTATTTTCCTGATAGGAATCATTCCATTGCATAGCAAGTTCGACGTGCACTCCATCCTTATCTCCAACCATGCTGAAAACAGTAGGATGTAATGGCGTCTTTTTTTGATTGAGATGATTCACAAAAGCGGCGATTCCACCCTCATATTCATAAACATCCAGTTTGTCCGATCTTTCGTCAAATAACTCTATCCTTATACCCGAATTGAGAAAAGACAATTCCCTTAGTCTCTTGGCCAGAATATCGAAGCTGTATTTGATATAGGTAAACGTCTCCTTACTAGCCATAAAGGTTACCTTGGTACCAGTCTGATCTGTCTCTCCCACTACTTCTAACGGCGCTAGGGGGTCTCCCATGGAATATCTTTGCTCGTAAATTTTTCCGTCTCGACGAATTTCCAGAAGCAAACTTTCAGACAACGCATTAACCACTGAGACGCCCACCCCATGCAAGCCTCCAGACACCTTGTAGGAATTTTGGTCAAACTTTCCTCCCGCATGGAGCACGGTCATAATTACCTCAGCCGCACTTTTCCCTCCCTCTTCTTCCAAAATACCAGTTGGAATACCTCTACCATCGTCGCTAACCGAAATCTGTTCGTCAGCGTGAATAGTGACATTAATAGTCTTACAATAACCAGCTAGGGCTTCGTCGATGGCATTGTCAACCACCTCAAAAACCATATGATGTAGTCCCGTTCCATCATCCGTATCACCAATGTACATACCGGGTCTTTTTCTTACGGCATCCAACCCCTTTAGTACTTTAATGCTACTTGAATCGTAGTCGTCTGCCATGTTCTTCCACTGGGATATGCTTGATGTTAATAGAGATCGGAGTTTAGCATAAAAGTGGTTTTTTAGCCGCTCTCGCTGCTTTTCTACCCAAGATTGTAGCCCCCCATACAAGAACAAAAGAAAAACAGGGAAAACGGCGCTAAAGAGCGTCAAACACCGATTCTCTTAAAGCGATCAGAATAGTGGTAGTTGTTTTAGGTAGCTATGTCTCTAATCTGGAGTGATGATGTTTCACGTGAAACATAAGTGAAATTCATCAATCTACTTTCATATTCACACAACCCAAAATAAGCTAAAAATGGCTATGGAATTGGTTTGTAGGAATGAAATATTTTTCGTTGCAGAACTGACTGTATAGTTTTTTCCCAGGGAAAGTGGATAATGTTTCACGTGAAACATGGGGGTCTTAAAAAGACATATTGAAGAAACAAAAAAGGCCAACATATTATCGGCCTTTAAGGAAAACATTTCCTTCAACTAAATACGCATGGGCATTACTAGCCAAGTGGAATTCTGTTCATTAGGTTGTCGAACAATACAGATCCCATCATTCCCTTGTAGGTGTACTTCAATATTCTCTCCATTTACTACCCGGGCTGCATCTATTAGGTATGAAACGTTGTACCCTGTTTCTACTTTATCACCGTTGTAGTCCATCACCATTTCCTCTACGGCTTCCTCTTGCTCCGGATTATTAGCAGTGACCATCATCTGATTTTTATCAAGATTGATACGTACTCCTTTAAATCGATCAGTGGTAAGGACGGCAACGCGGGTCAACATCTCAATGAACTCAGACCTGTTAAGCTGAATTACGATACCTAATTCCGTCTCCAGAACGCCCTTAAATTCCGGGAATTTCCCATCAATAAGCTTGGTTATTAATACCGTATTATCCTTAGATAGTTTCAAGTGGTTTTTACTAATCTCCACAGTAAGCTCTGCATCTCCATCACCGTCTAGAAATCTACTAATCTCTGCAATAGCTTTACGTGGAACAATAAGCTGTCGGACATCATCGATATCTAATTCAATCTCTACATCAGATTGCGCTAGTCTGTGTCCATCTGTTGCAATGGCCCTGAGACGTCTACTTTTTATTTCGAATAAAATTCCATTAAGATAATATCTAACATCCTGAACAGCCATTGCGAATGAGGTGTTGTCGAGTAATGTTTTTAGGCTGTTCTGGTGGATTTTGAACCTCTCTTCCCAATTCCCCGCTTCAATACGAGGAAAATCATTTGCCTCCAATACCTTTAGCGTATATCTACTTCTTCCAGAAGAAATAACAACTTTATCATTATCCATCTTAAAGTTAATGACAGCGTTTCCTGGTAACATTCGACAAATATCCAGAAGTTTTCGGGCTGAAACGGTAAATGATCCATTGTCTCCTTCTATTCCACCGATAATTTGAGATATTTCCACTTCAATATCGGTCCCAACAATATTAAGTGTCCCGTTTTCGTAATTTAGATACAGGTTTGCCAAAATTGGGAGGGTTTGTCTCTTTTCCACTACACTACAAACTAGATTAAGTGTTGGTAGCAATTTCTCTCTTTCTATTTTTATATGCATGAATCAATATAGTTGTAGTATTAACAGGTCCTGTGGATAAGTGGATAACTCATTTTTCACTATAAGTATCAGGTGTTTAAGAGCATAATACCTGTTCGTGTTTTGGTGGAAAAGTATTGTAAAACGAAACCATGGTTTGTGGGTAAAACTTTTCCACTTAGTTGTCCAATTAAAAGGCTATTTTATTCACAGATTACTCCAGGTTATTCAATAGTTATCCACTGAATAATCGTTGCAAATTATGATGATCTTCTTTAATTTTGCTATCGTTAAGCATCAATTCTTCTATTTTTCTACAGGCATGCAGGACAGTGGTATGATCCCTGCCCCCGAAGCGATCCCCTATTTGTGGCAAACTCATATTGGTATACTCCTTTGCAAAATACATTGCAAGTTGTCTGGGTCTGGCGATATCCCGAGATCGCTTTTTTGAGAGTAGATCCGAAACCCTTATTTTGTAGTATTCTGCAACGGTTTGTTGAATATTCTCGATCCCAATTTTTTTCTCCTGATAGACCAAAAGATCCCTTAAAGCCTCTCTGGCGAGATCTATACTGATAGGACGACCAGTAAATCCGGTACTCGCCATGATCCTATGCAGTGCACCCTCAAGCTCCCGAACATTGGAACGCACAATGTTAGCGACGAAAAAGGCAACCTCATTGGGTAACTCAACGCCGTTTTCCAGTGCTTTCTTTTCCAAAATAGCTGCTCGGGTCTCCAATTCCGGGGGATCAATCGAAACGGTTAGGCCGCTACCGAAGCGGGAAATAAGGCGTTCTTCTACATGGTTTATTGCTTTTGGGATACGATCACTGGTAATAATGATTTGTCTTTGTACTTCCAAAAGGGCGTTAAAGGTATGAAAAAACTCTTCCTGAGATTGAGTTTTTCGGGCAAAAAACTGAATATCATCGATTAGAAGGGCATCCAAAGAACGATAATAGCGCTTAAACTCGTTCATGGTATTGTTCTTAAGGGCTTTTACCATATCGTTGACAAAGAGCTCCGAGCGAACATATACCACCTTGGCGTTTGGGTTTCTGTTCAATATCAAGTTACCAGCAGCCTGCATCAGATGGGTTTTCCCGAGCCCTACACCTCCATAAATGAACAAGGGGTTGAAGGACTTACCGGGGCTTTGTCCTACCTGTAAAGCCGCTGCCCGGGCAAGCTGATTGGAGGTTCCCTCAACATGAGTATCAAAGGTATGTTTCTTGTTCATGATACCGCCTTTATAAGGCTGATTCGACTCGATGATAGAATCATTCTCCCCTGTCTTAATGCTCTTTACATTTCCATTTGCTTGATTTGCATCTAATCCATAACTACCGATTTCAAGATGAACAGTGTCGATACCGACGCCCAAAGCAGTAATGGTTTCTTCGATCTGCTGTTGTAAGTTTTTCTTCAAATAGTTGAGGACGTAACGATTGGGAGCCAATAGTTTTATGGTTGATCCATTAACAATGCTGTGCAAAGGCATAATCCAAGTATTCATGTCGTCATCGGAAAAAACAGTCTTTAGCTGATGAACACAATGGTCCCAAATATCCTGATTGCTCAAATTTTACTCACTAGGTAATCGGAAAGCCGTCCAATCCATTTTGGATCGTCCTTCCTCAATGAAAAAAAGAAAAAAGGTTAACTTATTGATTTTAAAAGAAAAAACAAATATACGGAATCAAGTTGTTGCTGATACTACTTAGTAACACCGATGGAGTCTAAAGCGTTATTGCAATTTTATCCACAGATAAGAAAAAAGAGATGTATTTGGATAGATTTGGATAAAACATATTGGACCGTATTAAAAACCCGTTTGGGTTGATCGTTAATAGTCTGTTTATCCAGTAATCCAAACTTCTCAGGTCTTTTTATGAGAACCATCGCATAGAGGTTGGTTGTTCGTTGATTTACAACCGCAGAAAAAGACTCTTTTAGTTTCTATTGCCACATATTTTTGTGGTGAGAAGGCAGTATTTTTATGGGAGCCATCACAAAATGGTTGTTTGTTGCTTCTGCCACAAGCACACCAGAAATAGGATTGTCCAGCCTCTACTTCTATTGCATAGGGTGTCTCTGATGCTCTAAGGGGGTCATTCATCGTCTTTTTCCACTCTAACTACAATTAAAAATCCGGGAAAGCCCGGTATCGACTATCGGTAAAGTTTACGTAGTTCGTTATGAGGGCTAATCCGAGTTGTTATATTTCAGACCAGACAACATAATATGTCGCCACTTTCCTTTCAAATCAGAGCATGATATCAAATTATCCTAATCTATTTACCCCCCTTGATCTGGGTTTTACCGAATTGAAAAATCGAGTGCTGATGGGGTCTATGCATACTGGATTAGAAGATAACCTTGAAGAGTATGACCGCTTAGCCGACTATTTTGCCGAAAGAGTACGGGGGGATGGACCTGGGTTGATCATAACAGGAGGAATTAGTCCCAATAAGTCAGGTGGAATATCACCGAATTCAGGGACGTTAGACATCGTTGATAATGTGCATTACCATAAAAAAATAACCCAGGCGGTGCATAAAGAAAACGGCAAGATTTGTATGCAGATCCTGCATACCGGTCGATATGGATATCACAATGATATTGTTTCAGCATCAGCGATAAAAGCTCCCATCAATAAGTACGTCCCAAGGGAGTTAAATGAAACAGAAATTCAACAGGAAATACGTGATTTCGTGAATTGTGCAGTATTGGCTAAAGATGCCAATTATGATGGTGTGGAGATCATGGCTTCTGAAGGCTATTTCATTAATCAGTTTCTCTCATTACGAACCAACAAACGCCAGGATGAATGGGGCGGATGTTTCGAAAACCGGATGCGATTGGCAATAGAGATAGTAAAGCGTACTAGAGAAGCGGTGGGTGATCACTTCATTATTGTCTTTCGACTTTCCCTAATGGATTTGGTGGAAGAGGGTTGTCCCTGGGTAGAGATCGCACAATTGGCAAAAGCGGTGGAATCGGTGGGCGTGAATATCTTCAATAGCGGTATCGGATGGCATGAAGCCAGAATCCCCACCATAGTGACGTCTGTTCCAGCAGCAGCGTTTACTCGAGCTACCAGGAAGCTAAAAGAAGAAGTCTCCATTCCGATAATTGCAACCAATCGCATCAACAACCCGGAAACGGCAGAAGAAATCCTGCGCCAAAATCACAGCGATATGGTTTCCATGGCCAGACCGTTTTTAGCTGACCCTCATTGGGTACAAAAAGCCAGAGATAACAGAGCAGATGAAATAAATACCTGTATTGCCTGTAATCAGGCATGCCTCGATCAGATTTTTAGTGGAGAAACCATGTCCTGTCTGGTTAATCCCAGAGCGGCCAGAGAGAGTGAACTGATTTATACCCAAACGAATACCCCTAAAAACATCGCGGTTATTGGAGCTGGGCCAGCGGGTCTTACTGTGTCGACTGTCGCTGCTCAACGAGGGCATCAAGTGACTCTTTTTGAGGCTTCGGATGACATAGGAGGGCAATTTCGTATGGCGCAGAGAATTCCAGGGAAGTCGGATTTCAAAGAAACAATGCGTTATTACAGGAAGATGATGGAAAGATATGGAGTGGAACTTCGCCTGAATGCAGACATTAGTAGCGATCAAGTAAAAGAAATGGTGGATGGGGAACAATACGACGAAGTCGTTGTTTCAACCGGAGTGCTTCCCAGATCAATTGATATCCCAATGAGTGCCTCGGGTATTAATCATCCTGGCGTGCTCACCTATCCTGAGGTGCTTCTAAAGCGGAAAAAAGTAGGAAAGCGAGTGGCGATTATTGGTTCTGGTGGAATTGGTTTTGATGTCGCAACCTTTTTATTGGGGCAGGAAGAAGAAGTTGATCTTGATAAATGGTATCGGCAATGGGGGATCGATCCAGCTTTTGAAGCACCCGGCGCGTTAATCGAGCCAGAAATAGAATCTCCTAAGCGACAGATTACCCTGCTCCAAAGAAAAGCCACAAAATCCGGAAAAAGCTTAGGAAAAACAACGGGTTGGGCACATAAACTACATTTGGAAAAAAATGATGTAAGAATGTTAATCGACGTAATTTACGACCGTATGGATGAACAGGGGTTGCATGTTCGTGTCAGTGGAGAGCCAGAAGTATTGGAGGTGGACAACATCATAATTTGTGCCGGACAAATCTCTAACGACAGTGCTTTTGCGTCTCTGGACAAGGAAATATTGTCATCCCTACATGTGATTGGTGGTGCCTCGATCGCAAGTGAATTGGATGCAAAACGAGCGATTCTTCAAGGGGCAGAACTCGCAGCGAGGCTATAGCTTTCCATAAAACAATGTCTTTTGTATCTATATCTGTGTCTGTGTGTTGTTGATTCCGCTCGGATGACACATAAAAAAATTGGATAAATAGTCGATATATGGGATGTTTGGTAGACGGTGAAAACCATACTATTGGACTAAATAATGTCTAATTTAATGGGTTTGAGAAGTAGCATTGAGCGAACGGACTATTGTATTTTTTTCTGATCAATGGATTATTGTCCACACAGAGTGTGTTTTATTACAAAATAGTGAACTCGTCGCTGGTCCCTGGGGTCATAACCAACTCTGAACAAACAAACGTCAATGAACAAGAAGATAAAAGTCTCCTTCCCCGGCAGCGATAATGATTTGTTAGCTGGATTGCTGGAAATGCCCTCGGGGGAAATCCGGGCTTTCGCCCTGTTTGCACATTGTTTTACCTGCGGTAAAGATGTGGTGGCAGCATCTCGCATTGCCAGATCTCTTGTATCCAGTGGTTTTGCAGTTATGCGATTTGATTTTACTGGCTTGGGGAACAGCGATGGGGACTTTTCAAATACAAATTTTTCTTCCAATGTTGGAGATCTCGTCAAGGCCGCAGATTTCCTTCGCTCAGAGTATGATGCCCCCGCTTTATTAATTGGTCATAGTCTGGGAGGCACAGCAATTCTGCACGCTGCTCACAAAATACCCGAGGCTCAAGGAGTGGTTACCATCGGTTCTCCTGCAGATGCGAGTCATGTGTGTAAACAATTTTCCGTTGACCTGGATAATATTCAATCTCAGGGATCAGCGGTCGTAAAGCTTGCTGGTCGGTCGTTTACTATCAAAAAGCAATTTCTGGACGATATCCAAAAAGCCTCAGGAACATCGACATCCAGTCTCAGAAAATCGTTACTTATCTTCCATTCTCCCCGGGATAATGTGGTTTCCATTAATCAGGCAGAAAAAATCTATCAACAAGCAAAACACCCTAAAAGTTTCATTAGTCTGGGTAATGCCGATCACTTACTAACGGCAAAAGAAGACAGTGAATACGTCGCACAAACCATTGCTACCTGGTCCAATCGGATTATTAAAGAAAAAGGTATGTCAAACCCAGGGGAATCGCAGAAAGTGAGGTCGTCTGAATTTACCCAGGTTGCCAAAGGAGAGGTAGTGGTCGAAGAGAGGGATCACCTTTTTTCCCAAAACATTGTCAGCGACCAGCATACCTGGATAGCTGATGAACCAGTGGAAGTGGGTGGGAGCAATTTGGGACCGGATCCATATGAGCAGTTATTGGCGGCTCTTGGTAGTTGTACGTCCATGACTATTAGAATGTATGCCAATAGAAAAAAATGGCCGGTGGAACACATTCGGGTCAGATTGTCCCATCTCCGGGAACACGGCAAGGATTGTCAACGTTGTGATTCAGAAAACCGTCAGGTAGACGTGATTGCTCGAGAAATTTCTCTAACGGGATCGTTATCGGAAGAACAAATTAGTAGGTTGCTAGAAATCGCAGATCGATGCCCCGTACACAAAACATTGCATGGAAAACTGGTGGTTGAAACAAAAATTTCGATGTGAAAAGGTTTTTCAAAAAATACACCCCCTCAGACGCTCTGTAATCGCAATATCGCCGTTTTAAAAAACACCCATCTTTTGCAGCATGGGGGCATCAAAAAAGCCCGAAAAACGGCGAATAGTGAAGCCGTTTTTTTCACGAAAATAGAAAAATTATGCTTTTGTCGTAATGGAATTGGCAACTGTGTTTTTTCTGGTAGCATGGCCCTGCTCTATCGTCTACGAGAACGTTTACGTGGGGTACGATTATTTAGTGCTCCTGCAGCAATACTCATCTCTCCACGAAGTTGGGCTTTAGCACCGTTAGATACTTCACCGAGTTTTTGTTCAATGCTCTCAAGATCTGGAACCGATCCTCTTGGGTGTTCATCCAGTGCCTTTCGCATTTCCCTTACATGGAGTGGTGTCGTGCCGCAACAACCACCGACAATACGCGCGCCGGCATCCAAAGCCAGTTTAACGTATTCAGACATAACTTCTGTGGTGCCGCTATAAACGATTTTTCCGTCAATGTATTTTGGAACACCGCAGTTTGCCTTGACCACAACAATCGGGTTGGTTTCACCGGAGGTCGATTCATGCATCATATTAATCACTGCGGCCACAGATTCGGATGCTCCTATTCCACAATTTGCACCGATTGCGAAAGGCATCGGATCAAATCTGGCGCTAAATCTAACGATATCCGCCGGAGTTAGCCCCATCATGGTTCTACCGTTAGTGTCTACACTATAGGTTGTGACGATAGGAAGTCCAGATTTGTTAGCACCTTTAACCGCGGCCGACGCTTCCTCTTCTGAAGACATTGTTTCTATCCAAAGCACGTCAACGCCCCCCGCTTTAAGCGCTAGTGCCTGTTCCTCAAAGGCTGATGCAGCGTCTTCCACGGACAACGGGCCTAAAGGTTCGAGAATTTCGCCGGTTGGACCCATAGACCCCCCAACTACAATGGCTCTATGGCACTGGTCCGCCAGTTTACGGGCAATTTTCGCCGCTTTAATATTGAGCTCCTCAACCCGATGTTCGGCATTATGAAGCTTGAGGCGATACCGGGTGCCGCCAAAGCTGTTAGTAAGAATAATATCCGAACCAGCATCAATAAAGCTCTGGTATTGGTTTGCGATGCGATCAGGGTGAATATCATTCCATAGCTCTGGACTGTCTCCAGTTTGGAGCCCCACTTCAAAAAGATTGGATCCAGTGGCACCATCTGCAAGAAGGCATTCGCGTTCTTCAAGTAGTTCGGAAAGAGTGCTTTTCATGTTATATACAAATATAAAGATATCTTTATATTTGTATATAACATGAA